>JAEYFO010000252.1 GCA_023402915.1 Bacillota bacterium
GCCTTGCGCAGCGGAAAGCCTTTGCGGCGGTCTCACGCATTTTGGCCCTTCCGGCCTATCGGGAAGCAAAGAGCCTGCTGGTCTATGTGGCGAGCCGCGGCGAGCTGGACATTGCCGAGCTGGCGGAAACGGCGCGGCGCGAAGGCAAGCGCGTGGCCTATCCCGTGTGCGACGGGAGGGGCGGCATGGTCGCCGCCATGGACGCGGCGGAGTGGGAAGTGAACCGCTACGGCATCGCCGAACCCAGTCTGCGCTGCGCTGCGCTCATTCCGCCGGGCGAGCTGGAGCTGGTGCTTGCGCCCGGCCTGGCGTTTGACAAAAACGGCTACCGTCTCGGTTGGGGCGGCGGCTATTACGACCGGTTTCTCGCCAGCTGTCCGAAGGCCTTTCGGCTGGGCGTCGCCTTTGAAGAGCAGATCCTTGACGGCGTGGCGCACGAAGCGCTCGACATCCCTATGGATGCCGTGGCGACGGATCGAACCGTTTATCTGACGCGAAAATAGCGCGGCTTTTCCTTGTGAAGGGGACAGGCCCTGTGATAAAATGAAAGGAACAAAGCTCATGCGCATTGTTGGCGGAAGCGCCCGCGGACGCAAAATCGACGCGCCCGAAGGGCTGAGCACCCGTCCCACGCTGGATCGGGTGCGCGAGTCGATCTTCGGCTCGCTTCAATTCGACATTCCCGGTGCGGAGGTGCTCGATCTGTTCGGCGGCTCCGGCGCAATGGGGCTTGAGGCGCTCAGCCGGGGCGCAGCGCGGGCCGTGTTCAACGACGCGGACGCCGCCGCCGTCCGTCTCATCACCGCAAACGCCGAAAAACTCGGCTTTCTCGACCGCTGCTGCATCCTGCAAAAAGACTATACCGCCTGCCTGAAATTCTGCGCCGACCGGGGCGATCGGTTCGATTTTATCTTTCTCGATCCGCCTTACGGCAAGGGCTTTGACGACAAGGCCGTCGAGCTGATTTTGTCTCTCGGCCTGCTCAAAGAGGACGGAAAAATCCTCGCTGAGCACGCCACAGAACGGACGCAGCCCTATCCGGCCCGGCTCCTTCAGCGCAAAAAATACGGCAAGGCCTCCGTCAGCTTCCTTTGCGGCGAACCGGTGGAACCGTCCGGCGGCGAAGGCACGGAGCAGGATCGCTGAGTTTCAACAGCGCTTTTTCCCGCGCGCTTTCCATTCTGAAAGAGGAATTTTCCATTGAAGATCTGCGTTTTCCCCGGGTCGTTCGACCCCTTTACGCTGGGACATCTGGACGTTCTTCGGCGCGCCTGCGCCCTGTTTGACCGGGTGTTCGTGGGCGTGTTGATCAACGCCGGAAAGCATCCGGTTTTTTCTGAAACAGAGCGGGTCGCGCTCATCGAAGCCGCCGCAAGGGGCGCGGGGCTGATCAACTGCGCCGTGGAGCGGTTCGACGGCCTTCTTGTGGAATACTGCCGCCAGAAGGGCGCGGCCGCCATCGTGCGCGGCCTGCGCAGCGCATCCGATTACGAATATGAACGGCAGCTTGCCGCAGTCAACCATCAGCTCGCCCCGGAGATCGAAACGGTTTTTCTGACCACGGCCGGGCAGTTTTCCGCCCTCAGCTCCAGCATCGTGCGCGAAGTGGGGCGCTACGGCGGCAGCATCGCGGGCATGGTTCCGCCCGAATCCGAAAAATTCATTGCAGAAAGGTTGCGAAACGAATGAGCACAAAGATCCTGGACCTGTTGGCGCAGTTGGAGGCGCAGATCGATAACAGCCCCCGGCCCCGCATCGGCGGCGGCAACAAGCGCACGGTGGACGTGGAACCTCTGCGCGACATTTTCAGCGACCTGCGCGTCACCATCCCCGATGAGATCCGCTGGGCGCAGTCCGTGCTAAACGAGCGGGACGACATCCTCGAAACCGCGAAAAAGCAGGCGGAGACCATCGTTTTGGAAGCGCGCCAGCAGCGGGAAAAACTGCTGGACGAATCAAACATCACCCGCGAAGCCAACCGCCGGGCGGAGGAGCTTTTGCGCCATGCCCGCGAAAACGCCGAGCTGGTCACCAGCGGCGCGCGCAGCTATACGGACGATATTCTCTTCGATTTGCAGCGCTACCTTCGCGAATATATCGACATCATCGACCACAACCGAGAGGAGCTGCATCAGGCCTATTCGCCCGACGCGCAGGCGGAACCGGCGCAGCAGTCTGCCGAACCGGCTGGCGAGGAGGGAGCCGTCCCGCAGGAGCCGCAGGAACAGGACGTTTTTGCAGCGCAGGAAGCGGAAGAAGAGTAATTGCTTCGAAAAAGTCTCTTGCAGCGGAAGGGAAAGCGCCTTTCAGCCGTCCGAAGAACGCAAAAAAGCTGTGCGAGTGGAACGATCCATTCACGCAGCTTTTTTTGTTTGGCGATGCATGGAATAGCATAGCCTTTCTTTATAAAAATGCAGAAAAATCGCCGGAAAGCAGAACGGCCAACGCTTTGAAACGTCAACAGCACAGGAAGTATCCTGCCGGAAAACGCCTCCTTAGCTGATCGTTTCGAAAACTTTTTTGATAACAACAGCAACGAAAACCCTTCCTGCAAAGTCGTTTTTTATGGCTTTTGCAGCGGACGGACGCAGCCTTTCCGGTGGGAAGCAACGCAGTTCTGTTTCCCTTTTCGTGCCAGCAGCAGCAAAATTGCCGCGCCTTTGAGCCAGAAAAGTCCGAAAAAAGTCTCCGCTGCGCCGAAAAGCGTCCTACTGCCGGAAAATGCGCCCACGGCCGCCGCTTGCGGGGAAAGAATACAGAGCGCGCCATAGCAGAGGGCGCCGGAAAGGAGGGCGGCCAGCGCCTTGAAGCGCCAATAGCGCAAAGGCCGCACCGGCGCAAACGCCAGCGTCTGCATCAGGACGCTGCACCCGCCGAACGCACAAAACGCCAGGCACAGCGCGCAACGCAGTGGAAGCGGAAGGGGAAGGGCGGCCAGACGGGCGCAGCCGTTCGAGCTTTCCAGCAGGCCGCAAAGCAGCGCTTCTCCCAAGGGCGGCTCAATTCCAAACAAGCGAAGGGGCGCGGTCAGCAGTGTCAGACCGCCGCTTTCCCGAAGGAGGGCGATTAGCACGGCAAAAACCGTCAGCGTTCCGCCCACTTTCAGCATAGCCTGCATCCCGCTGAAAATCGCCTCGGAAAAGGCTTTCGGCAGAGAAAATCCGTCGTGATTTTCAGCGGCTTGAGGCGTTGAACCTTCTTGCCTTCCTTCCCCGCCCGCAGGAAAACGGCCACGCTTTTTTCGTTTTTCAAGGGCAATTTTTCGCCTGCCTTGACCGCGCGGCGAAAGCAACAGGCTGCAAAGAAGCGCGCCCGCCATTTGGCACAGCACAAAAATCATCCC
>JAEYFO010000315.1 GCA_023402915.1 Bacillota bacterium
GTTCTGTTCTGTTGGTGAATTCGGTCAAAAGCGAGAAAGCGGCAGGAGCTTTTGAAACGCAACTGCTTTTTGAGAAAAAGAGATTTCCTTGGAAAACAGGACGCTGCAAAAGCCGCGCTTTGGAGAACCTGCCTGCTGAAGCGTGCAGCTCTTTTGAAAAATGCCCGCTTACAGCCGCATGGCCTGATAGGCCGAAAGGGTCTCCGTCACCGCCGCAGCCGCCGGGTTATACTCCACCACGGACGCGCCGTAAATGCCGTGAACGCCCTCCGTGTGGGAAAGGACATAGGCGAGGTCGTCCGGTTTGTTGATGGGGCCGCCGTGGCACAGCACGATCACGTCCGGACGGATGCGGTGCGCTGCGCTGGCAATGCGCTGCGCCTTTTCCGCCGCCTGCGCCAGATCCATGCCCTGCCCGCGGGACTTCATGCCCTTGGTCACGATGCCCATGTGCGCGATGAGCACGTCGCAGCCTGCCCGCGCCATGGCTTCTGCCTCTTTTTCGCAGAAGGCATAGGCCTGCGTCAGCAGCCCCTGATGGTGCGCCTCGGCGATCATGTTCACTTCCGCGCTGTAGCCCAGGCCGCTTTCTTCGAGCGCCTCGCGGATCACGCCGTCCAGCTGTCCGGCCGTCGGATAATTCTGTACGCCCGAAAAGCCCAGCGCCGCCAGCTGCTGGAGAAATTCCGGCATGGAGCGGTAGGGGTCTGCGGCCAGCACGCCGGCCAGCACGGGCGCGCGCTCCACCACAGGGAGGATCTTCGGCGCCAGCTCCAGCACAAGGCCGTTGGCGTCCGCGCAGGGCAGCACGCTCGCCATGGAGGAATGGCCGCCCATGCGGAAGTAGCTGGGGCTGTACAGGACGATCAGGTCGCTGCCGGCGCGGTCCATGCATTGGGCGGAAAAGCCCGTGCCCGTGCCGGTGCTCAGGATCGGGCGGCCGCTTTCGAGGGCGGCGCGCAGGGAAGAAAGGATCTGTTCGCGGGAAAGTTTCATGGAAGCACTCTCCTTTTCAGGTTGAAGGAACAAGAAAAATCAAAGCGAAGAACCGGGGAAAAACCGACGTTTTTTTGAAAAAATGCATCCTGTGAGAAAAGCAGACGGAAGAACGAAAATCGACCGCTGTTGTCCGGCGAGACATTCATGCAGCAACGAAAAGCGGCGCCGCGGGTTTCAAACGGTGGCAAAAACGCCGCAAGCGTCGGAACGGAAAGGCTCAGTCGCCGGTCAAAAACGTCCAGATCACGCCCACAAACCCGACGGCCAGACCGAGAAACATCAGGCCGCCCGTGTGGAACGAGCAGTCGGCCACAGCCATCAAAATGCCGAAAAGGGTCAGGGAAATACCCTTGAGCTGTTTTTGCATGAGAAACGTCTCCTTCTCAAACAGGGAAAAACTGTGCGCCGCCGGGGCAGGAGCGCCGGCGCAGACGCCGGAGTTGTTTGAAAATCTTGCTCTAAGGGTATCACATACGGCGCGGAGATTCAAGATGGAAGGGGTTTTCCAACGCTTTGGCGGGAAGAAAAGGGGCGCAGGCGCGGCGCGCTTTATCGTCAGTTGTACGCTTCCCGCTGCACGCCGCGCCGTCTGCCGCGAAGGGGAAGGAGGATTTGCGCCTGCCTGACATAGGGCCGAACTGTCCAAAACGAAAAAAGAGCCCGAGACGAACTCAGGCTCTTTTGGTTGGTGAAAGCGGTTATCGCGCCTTAGCGGCGAGCGGGAATGACCTCGTCCACGATGCCGTATTCCATCGCTTCGCCGGCGGACATGTAGTAGTCGCGCTCCATGTCTGCGCCCACCTGCTCGATGGGCTTGCCGGTGCGGGCGGAAAGGATCTCCGTCATCTTGGCCTTGGTCTTGAGGATCTGCTCGGCCTGAATGCTGATGTCCGTGGCCTGCCCGCGGGCGCCGCCGCTGGGCTGGTGGATCATCACTTCGGCGTTGGGCAGCGCCTTGCGCTTTCCCTTTGCGCCGGCTGCCAGCAGGAACGCGCCCATGGACGCGGCCATGCCGATGCAGATGGTGGAAACGTCGCAGCGGATATACTGCATGGTGTCGTAAATGGCCATGCCCGCCGTGACGGAACCGCCGGGGCTGTTGATATAAAGGTAGATGTCCTTTTCCGGGTCCTCCGCCTCAAGGAACAGCAGCTGCGCCACAATGAGATTGGCGGAATCGTCCGTCACCTCGTCGCCAAGGAACACGATGCGGTCCTTGAGCAGGCGGGAATAGATGTCGTAGGAGCGTTCGCCCCTGCTGGTTTGTTCAACGACCATGGGAATTAGGGCCATGAGAAAACCTCCTTCGTGGGGGGATGGGTTGGAAAAAAACGATGCGCTCAGCCGATGAGCGTGAGCACCCTGGACGCATGGGCAAAGAAAGCGCGGGACTGTTCCTCGTTCATGCGGCCGGAGCCGAGCAGCGCCAGATCGTACACATACGACGCGATGAGCGCGGCCTTTTCTTCGTCGGTCTCGGCGGCCAGACGGCGGATGACCGGGCTGCTGCCGTTGAGGATGAGCTTGGCGTCCGGCGGCACGACGGGCGCGCCGTTGCCGTAGCGGGCGGCCAGATCGGAGAAGCGGCGGCTGTTTTCGTCCATGACCAGCATGGAGAGCAGCTCTTCGCTCTTGAGCGGCTCGACGGCGACGGAAAGCTTGTCGTTTCCGGCGGCGGTACGCAGCAGCTTTTCAAGGGTGGGCTGGTCGGGCAGATCGACGTATTCGCCCTTGATGGCCTGTGCCACGTCCGCGTCGATGCGGGCAAAGGTCAGGCCGGGGCACTTGTATTCCAGGAAGTTGATGAACACCTCGTCCACCGCCGTGTCGAGCAGCACGGCTTCCTGATTCTGCGCCTTGAACAGGTCGATATAGAACGACTGGGATTTCGGGTCGGTCACATAATAGGCGCGTCCGCCGTTGTTTTTGGCGTGCTCCTGCAATTCTTCCAGCGTCCAGAACGTGCCGTCCAGCTTTTCAAAGAGCAGAGCCTCCTTGATCTGGTCGTAAAAATGCTCGTCGCGCACAGCGCCGTAGCGCACGAAGGGCGAAATGTCCTTCCAGTCCTTTTCATAGGTCTCGCGCTCGTTGGCAAACAGCCCCTTGAGCCGGTCGGCCACCTTTTTGGTGATGTGCGCCTGCATCTTGCGAACGGTGCCGTCGTTTTGGAGCATGGAGCGGGAGACGTTGAGCGGCAGGTCGGGGCAGTCGATCACGCCGCGCAGCAGCATCAGAAATTCGGGGATGACTTCCTTGATGTTGTCCGCCACGAAAACCTGATTGTTGAACAGCTTGATCTGTCCTTCTATGCCCATCTGCTCGTTGATCCGCGGGAAATAGAGGATGCCCTTGAGCCGGAAGGGGAAGTCCACGTTCAGATGGATCCAGAACAGCGGCTCCTCCCACGTGTGGAACACCTGACGGTAAAAGGCTTTGTATTCGTCCTCCGTGCAGTCGGCGGCGTTCTTGAGCCAGAGGGGATGCACGTCGTTGAGCGGCTGGGGCGCGGCCTCTTCTTCGGCTTCCTCGCCGTGGTCGTGGCCGCAAGTGCATTCGTGCTCTTCGTCGTGGTCATGGCCGCAGGAGCATTCGTGCGCTTCGCCGTGGTCATGGCCGCAGGAACACTCGTGATCGTCGTGGTCGTGGGCTTCGGCATGGGCCTTTGCTTCTTCCGCCTGCTTTTTCTGCTCCGCGTCGTAGGCCGGGTCGATCAGATAGATCGGATAGGGCAAAAAGCCGCAATATTTGACGATGATGTCCCGCAGGGTGTCGTGCTGAAGGAAATCGAGCGCGTCGTCGTCGAGGAACAGCGTGATGTCCGTGCCGCGGCTCGTGCGGGCGGAGGGCTCGACGGTGTATTCCGAAACGCCGTCGCTCGTCCAGCGCACAGCAGAAGCGCCCGGCGCGTAGGACAGGGAATCCACCTGAACTTTTTTGGCCACCATAAAGGCCGAGTAGAAGCCCAGGCCAAAGTGGCCGATGATGGCGTCGTCGCCGGTCTGCTGATATTTTTCCGCAAAATCCGCCGCGCCGGAGAACGCCACTTCGCCCAGATATTTGCAGGCTTCCTCTTCCGTCAGGCCGATGCCGTTGTCGGAGAAGATCAGCGCCTTGTTGGGAAGGTCCACCGTGACGGAAATGGCGTAGGGCGTTTCGTCATAATCCGCCTCGCCCATTGCCACCAGCTTTTTATGTTTCGTAATGGCATCGCAGCCGTTGGCGATCAGTTCGCGGACGAAGATGTCCCGGTCGCTGTAGAGCCACTTTTTGATGATCGGCATCATATTCTGCGCGTTGATGGAAATGCCATGGGTGTTCTGTTCCATGAGAAAACTCCTTTCCGAACCGGCCGGTTGCGCCGGTCCGCCGAAATTTGGATCTCGAAAGGGAAATTCGAAAAATTGAATTTCAAAAGGAAATCCAGTCTATCGAACAGTATTGTACAATGCTTCGAAATCTTTTTCAAGAGAAAATTAGCACTCTCGACGTGAGAGTGCTAAAATTGTCGGCTGACGGCGTTCTTTTGTCGGACAAGGAGCCTTGGAGCGCGCCGTTTGGAGAAAAAAGAGCCGAATAAAAAGGAAGGTCCTTCGCCATACTACCAAAGCGATGAGCGGAGAAGAGGGAAAAAGGGGGGGCGGGAAAGAATGCTCAGACGGGTGCTGCGGCAGCGCGCGGTGGTGGCGCGCATGGCCTGGGCGGACTTTCGCGCCCGGTATGCGGGAACGGCGCTGGGAGCGCTCTGGGCGGTATTGCAGCCGCTGACGACGCTGGCGGTGTACGTGTTTGTGTTTTCGGTGGGCTTTCGCAGCGCGCCGGTGCAGGACGCGCCTTATGCGCTGTGGCTGTTTTGCGCAATGACGCCGTGGTTCTTTTTCTCGGACGTTCTGACGGGAGTGACGGACGCGCTGCGGCAATACGCCCATCTGGTGCGGAAAACGCCCTTTGACCCCTGGCTGCTGCCGGCTGTTCGGGCGGGCGGCGCGCTTCCGGCGCACGGGGTCTGCTGGCTGCTGCTGGCGGGTTCGGCGCTGTGTTTTGGAAGAAGTCCGGCGGTTTTGTGGGCGCAGAGCGCCTATTATTCGCTGTGCGCGCTGGCGGTTTCCATGGGGTTGGGCGTGTTTTTCTGCGCGCTTTCGCCGTTTTTGAAGGACGTTTCGCAGGCGGTCGGGATTTTGTTGCAGCTGGGATTCTGGGCGACGCCGCTGGCGTGGAGCGCGGACATCATGAGCGAGGGCGTACAGAAAATTCTCAAACTCAACCCGATGTTTTACGTGGTGCAGG
>JAEYFO010000327.1 GCA_023402915.1 Bacillota bacterium
TCCCCCACCCCCACGGAGGTTTTTCATGGATCAAACGCGAAAAAAAGAGCAGCCGCCGCTGCGGGATTTGTCCGCGGCGCAGGTTTCAACAGACAGAACGGAAATCGAAGGGGCCGAAGCGCGCGCCTTTTCGGAAGAACACCTGACGCTGGCGGAAGCCGAGCGCTTCCGCACGTGCCGGATCGACGCGCCGGAGGACTTCGCGTTCCTGCGCGCCGTCAACGCCCACCTGATGACCTGCGCCCATTGCCGCGCGCTGGTGCAGGCCAACACCGACCTGGGCGACGCGCTCGACGCGGCGGAGCAGCGCTGAGCTTCCGGCTCCTGCGCCGGACGGCCCGCCCCGTTTGGCGCGCTCGCCGCCGTTCGCATCCGGCAACCGTTTTTCCAAAAAACCGCCGCGCCGCCCTGCGGTTTTCCTGTTCACCCACAGAAAACCGGTTTTGCCGCCAAAGGGCCTTTTCGCCGCCAGCGCCGCGCCGTTTCCAGCTGTCAAAGGACGCTGCGCGCCCGGCTGCTTGCCCCCTTTGCCGCAAACCGCACTCCGGCCTTTTTGCCAAGCGGCCTTTTCGCCGCCTTCATCCGTCGCAAATATCATCGCAGGAGGGATCTGTCCATGCTGTCTTTTTTCCAGCGGAGCCAACAGCAGTTCCATTTTGTCATCGCCCGGGCGGAAGAACGGTATGTTCTGCCCTCTCTGGAAACGGTGGACATTTTCGGCTACCTGTACCGCTATCTGAAAAACGCGGGCTACGACCACGTCGTGGCGCTGCGCGGCGAGGGCGGAAATCCCAAGCTGCGCCTTTCCGCGTGGGACGAGGCTTCCTTTGCCGCCTATTCCCGAAAAAAAGACCAGCCCTCCCAGCCCCGGCGCGCGCCGGAAAAAGTCAGCGTGCCGGAAACGAAGGCGCTGTTTCCAAAGCGCGGAACGCGCGTCCAAAGCGTTGCCGCGCCCGAGCAGCCCGCGCCCGCACAGCCCGCGCCCCTTTCCGCGTGGCCTGCGGGGCGCATCGTGGACGACGCCCGCGTCATCGACACCCGCCCGCTGATGTGCGACGAGCTGGAACACCGCATCCTGCCGTTTTTGCAGGACAAAACCGGTTCCACCGCGGTGCTGCTCGACGTGCCCCAGTGGTGCGCCGCCATGGAAGTCCCCCGGCAGCCCACGGACGCCGCGGACGTTTCCATCCGGAAGATGCTCCTGCACCTTTCCGCCAGCGCAGATGGCGCGCCCCGCGCGCACGCGCTGGTGTTCGTCGCGCCCTCCATGGACGAATTCCACGCGGCGGCGGTGGACAATCTCCGCCACACCCAGCTGCACCTCGATCAGGTGTTCCAGTCCTTCTTTCTGGACGACTGGAAGCGCGGCGGCGAAAACAACGTTGAAGAAAACCTCAAAATTTATGACGGCAACCGGGAAAAGCTGAAAAACCTCGGCTCCCGGCTGCTCCTTTCCGGCCCCGTCCTGCCGGCGGAGACGGAGCGCCTGCTCGCCCGGCTCGATCTGGACGGCGCCCTGCCGCTCGACTACGGCACGGCCGCGAAGGTTTCCGAAACCATCGTGCGCCTTGCGGCGGAAAAGGACGAAAAGGAAGCGCTCTCCTGGCGGGGAGAAAAACGCGCTCTGAGCCGGATGCTCCCCTCGCCGCTGAGCATTTCCGGGCTGAAGATCCTGCTGTGCGACGAAGGCCGGGACTTTTACGGCCGCATGGTGGAATTCGTCAAAACCCTGGACGGGCACAGCGCCCGCGCCCGGCTCGAGGCCATGGTGGGCATGAAGCCCGTGGCGGACGAGGTGGACGCCATCTGCAAGCAGATCCATACCGAGACCGCCCGGCTGCAAAAGCGCGCCAAAGCCCGCGCCCCAAAGGCCGATCTTCGGGTGCTCGAGCGCATCGGCGCAACGCTCTGCCCGGCGGAGGAGGAAAGCGCCGCGCCGCCGGAAATGCGGCTCCATCTGCTGATCTACGGCATGCCCGGCACGGGAAAATCCACCGTGGCCCGGATGTACGGCGAGGTGCTCAAGGAAGAGGGCATCCTCCCCTCCGGCCACACGAAGGAAGTGTCCCTTGCCAGTCTCAAGGGGCAGTATATCGGCGAATCCATCGACAGGATTAACAAGGCCATCGAGGCGGCCATCGGCGGCGTGCTCTTTCTGGACGAGGCGCAGCAGTTCGTGGTCGGCGAGGGCCGCGGCTCCTCCGAGTCCTACGAGCGCGACGTGATGAACGTGCTTTTGAAGGCCATGGAGGACCGGCGCGGCGAGTTTGCCGTGGTGTTTGCGGGCTATAAGGAGGGCATCCAGAAGCTCCTTGCCCAGAACGAAGGCATGGCCAGCCGCTTCCGCACCACTCCCATCGAGCTGGAAGAATATTCCGCGGCCCAGCTGACGGAGATCTTCCGCGGCTGGATGAAGGCCGAGGGCTTTTCCGCCACGGAAGAATTTGACCGGATGCTCCCCGACTTCATCCGCTCCTGGCGGGCGGAGCGGCGCGGCGAATACGACGGCTCCAACGCCGAAAAGCAGTGGGCCAACGTGCGGACGCTCCTGAACGAAGTGTTCGTTCCCATGAAGGCCGCCTGCGGCGAAAAAGAGGGGTTCGACCGCACTTGCGTGCCGGAAGCGCTTTCGAAATATTACCGCCCCTATGTGGAAATGACGGAGGAGAACCTCAAAAATTTCTATTTCCGGGACGTCGTCGGGCTGGACAGCGCCAAGGACGCGCTCACAAAAATCATCAACAGCATCCCCGCCCGGCGGGAAAACCCGGCGGTCTTTGCCGGGCGCAGCATGAACTATCTGTTCTTCGGCCCGCCCGGAACGGGCAAGACCACCTTCGGCCGCCTGCTGGGGTTGGCCATGCGCGAAGCGAACATTTTGAAGGTGGGCGCGTTTCGGGAGATCAAGGGCGCAGAGCTTTCGGGTGGCGGCGGACAGACCGCGCTGGAAAAGGTCAAAAAAGTCCTCAATGAAATGCTCGGCGGCATCCTGCTCATCGACGAATTCGGCGGGCTGCTCCGCCTGCCGGAGGAAGCGCTTTCCTATCTCAACGCCTTCATCTGGGATCACCGGCAGGAGATCTGCGTGATCTTTGCCGGATATGCGGATCAGTTTGAACAGCTCAAAACGCGGGAGCCGGGCTTTGCCTCCCGGTTTGAGGCAACGCTCGATTTCAAGCCCTACAGCCCGCAGGCGCTCTGGAAAATTTTTGAGCGCATGAGCGCCGCCAAGGAGCGGAAGACCGGCCTGAAGTTCTCCCTTGAGCCGGGACTGAAGGAAGCGCTTTTGCCGCTGTTTGCCGCCGTTCAGGCCGATGAGGAAACCATGAGAGCCTTCGGAAACGGCCGCGGCGTGGAGAATCTCACGAACAGCCTGACTGCGGATTCCTTTGTGCGAAACGACCGGGCGGCGGACGGCAGCTATGTCCTTCGCGCGAAGGACATTCCCCGGAAACTCTGTCTGCTGGCCAAAAAAGCGGCGCAGTCCGCGCCCGCCGCGCTGCGGACGAAAGCGTCCCGCGACGTTTCGGAAAAAGACCGGTGGAAGGACTGATTTTTTCGAATCCATTTTTCCAAAAATTCTGCGGGATTTTTTCCCGCCGGGGTTTTACCGGTCAAACGCCCGCAACGGGCGGGGAAAGGAGCCGTCATTCATGAGTGAATATCTTTGGAACACGCCGGAAGAGCGGGCCCGCCGCGCCGAGCAGACCGCCCGCCGCGCCGAGCGGGAAGCGGAAGCCGAGCGCCGCATGGCGCGGGAAAACGCCGAGCGCGCCCGCCGCCGGGAGCAGGAGCTTTCGCAGGAATACGAACGCCGCCGCCGCGAGCTGGAACGCCGCATGGCCGGGCAGGAGCAGCAGCACAAAAGCGAGGTGGCCGCCCTTGGGACGCAGGTGCGCGCGCTGATCCGCCAGCAGAGCGAGGCCCACGCCAAAGAGCTTCAGACCCAGCGCGAGCGCATGGGGCTGGAGCTGGGCAGGGTCAAAAGCGAGCAGAACGCCCTGCGCGCCGAGCTTCACGCCAGCGAGCGCCGCACGGCGGAGCAGATGAAGGCCCTCAGCCGCTCGGTGGACGAACGCCTTGCCGCGTCCCAGGCGGACATGGATCAGCGGATGAACGCGCTGTCCCGCTCCATCGACAGGCGCTTTGAGGCGCTCGAAAAGAAGGAGAAAAACCGCAAAGAACAGGCCGAAGCGCTCTTTGCCGAGATCGAGCAGTCCCGCGCCGCGGTGCTTTCGGTCGATCCGGACGGGTTTTTTCTTCGGGAAGCGGGCTTTGCTTCCGAATGGGAGGACAACGAGCAGCTGCTTTCCCTTGCAAAAAGCAATCTGACCTCCGGGGCCTATGAAGCGGCGCTTTCCAGCGGGCAGAGCGGCCTTTTGAAGCTTTGGAAGGCCAACGGCATCGCCGCGCTGACCCGTCAGGAGCTGCTCGAGCGGGCGGCCACCCTGTCGGCGCAGGCGGAGCAGCTGCAAAAGCGCTTTGACGACGACCGGGACTATGCCGTCACCTACGAGCTGGACGGCGAGACCGTCACGGAAGACTGCGACCTGGACGAATTCACCCTGGGGGCCTGGGGGCGGCGGCAGAATGCGCTTTCGGCGATTTTTTCCCTTTTGAAAGAGGAAAAGCTCACCGGCGCGCAGCTGGACGACGCGCAAAAGACCCTTGCCGCGCTGGCGGAGGACCTTCCCGTTCTGGAGGAAAAGGCCAGAGCGCTGCTCATCCGCAGCCGGGTCACGGAGGACGTGGCGAACCGCGTTCACTATGTTTTGACCGAGCTTTCCCACTGGCAGTGTGAATCCGGCGACCATGCCGACGGGAACGAGACCGCGCCCGTGTCCCTGCGCTATACGGACGAAGCGGGAAACGAGCTGGATTTCGTCCTCTCCGGCGGGGAGAGCAGCGACAAGGTGCGCATGTATTTTCGCGCCAAAGCGGCGGACGGCAGCGAGTCGCACGGGTTGACCCTCTCCCAGGGCGTTGCGGATCTTTTGCGCCAGCAGGGCGTGGAAATGGACGACGTGCAGGCCAGCAAGACCTGCAAAAACGAGAACCCCGAGGCGGTGGAGGACGAGATCGTCCGAAACCACGCCGGAACGAAACGGTGGATGAACGAGGGGCTGCGGGGCGCGGGGCGCTAACGCGGGGAAGTAAAAAGCGGAAACGAGAGGAGGAAGGGGCATGAAGCGCTGTCCGGTCTGCAAGCGCTCCTGCGGCGATACGGAGGAAACCTGTCCGCGCTGCCGCTGGGACTTTACCCAGGACATCCTGACGCACCGGAGCGCCGGCGCGCCCACAAAGGCCGAACTGGCGGACTTTTCCGTCCGGCTCTCAAGCGCGCGCGGGCGCTGGCGCAGGAGGGGGCGGACGGCGCTTTGGGGCAATCTTCCGGCGGCGGCCGCCCGGCTGGCGGGAAGCGGGATGCTGTTTTACTGCTATCTGGAGCTGTGCAGCCCGCCGCTTTGGGAAATGCTCGCTTTGGGGCTGGCACTTTTCGCCGCTTCGCTGCTGGCGCTCCAGTGGCGGCGGCTGCGGTCGTTCCCGCCGCGCTTTCTGGCCCACGAGCTGCTTCCGCTTGCCGTCGGCACGGCGGCTGCGCTGGCGCTCGGACTGTGCGGGGCGCTTCCCCGGCTGATGCTTCGCGCCGGACTGATCGCGCTGGCGGCGGCGGCGCTGCTGGTGGAGTTTGTCTACTATGAAACGAACCGGCTCACGCTGCGTCCCCGCATGGAAAACGGCAAGGAGACCCGCGCGGCCTTCCCCCGGGCGCAGCGGGCGGAAACAAACGCCTGGCGCACGGCGCAGACCGTGCTGGCCTGTCTGGCGGTGGGGATCGTCCTGGGGCTGACGGCTTACTCCTTCTACAGGGGAGCGGCGCCGGACGCGCTCGGAAAGCTGGGTGAGGCGATCGGGGAGACGATTGGGCGGACGCTGGGAAAACTTTTTACCAAATTTTCCTTCTGAAAATTTGGCATTTCAGCAAGGTGGAATGTCACC
>JAEYFO010000330.1 GCA_023402915.1 Bacillota bacterium
CAGCCGGAAACGGCGCAGCAGCGGCGCGGAATTGCAAAATTTTGAAACAGGGACCCGGAGACTTCCGGTTTTCGAAGGAGGAATAGATTCATGACCAAGAAGAAAATGCGCGCGGCGCTTTGGACAACGCTGCTTTGTCTGTTTCTGGCTTTGGGACTATGCGCCTGCGGGCAAAAGCAGCCTGCGCAAGAGACGGCGGAACCGGCGGGGACGGCGGCGGCTTCCCCCGATTCCGAATTGGCGGAAGCGCCGGACGATGAGGCGGACGAGCCGGAAGAGGAAGCGCCCAAGCCGGATGACAGCGAGGATCACGAGTCGGACGTGAACGAAGAGGAACCGGGCTGGCGGGTCTATTACGACGAAGCGGCCATGGAGCAGGCGGGCTGGCGCAGGCAGGAGCATGGCGAAAACGAGATTCTATCGCTCTCAGGTGCGGGCGGCGCGGCTTTGACGGTATCGGTGCGGTGGATCGGGTCCATTACGGCGGAGGAGTATTTTCAGGCGCAGCGGGCTGCGTTTTTGGAACAGCATTCAGATGCGGCGACGGATGAAACCTGGGAAACGCCCTGGGGCTACGAGGGGCAGGTCTATCGAAGCGGCGGCGTAACGGAGCGCTGCTCGTATCTGGAGGGCTTCGGCATTGAGATCCTGATCGATTTGAAGCAGCCGGACGACGCGCGCATGGCCGAGACGGAAGCGCTGTTCTTTGGCGCGCAGTTCGACATTTACGCCGCGGGTTGAGGGGGAGTGGGGGAGACGTTGGGGGTGCTTTTTTACCAAATTTTCCTGCTGAAAATTTGGTATTTCAGCAAGGAAGCATGTCACCCTGCGGGTGACAACCTTGAAAAAAAGTCCCCCCAAACCCCCTTAAAAAACTTTCAAAAGAAAAATAAAAAACGAAAAAAAGTTTCCCTTCTGATGGGGGAACGAGAAGAAAAGACGAGAGGAAGCTCGCTTCCCTTCTGATGGGGAAGAGGGAAGAAAAGCGAAGATAGTTTCGTTTGTTTTCTGATGGAGCGGCGGGGAAAAGTCGAGAGTGTTTTGGCTGTTTTCTGATGGAATGGAGAAAGAGCGAAGGGCGTTTGGGATTTTTGTTCGAGGGAAAGGCGAGGCAGCCGGGAAGAATTCCGGTTGTTTTTTGATGGAGCGGGAAAGGGGAAAGGCGAAAGAAGCTGGCTTTTGCGAAGGACGAGCCATTTCGCGTTGTGTGGTGCGAAAGGGCGAGGGATCAAGCGCGGAGGGGAAGCGGTTCCTCGTTTGAAAAAGGGAAAAACGGTTTTCCAAGAGGGAAGAAGGAGGCGGGGATTGCTTTTTCCAACGGGGAAAAGTTCCCGTCGGGCAACAGTCAGCCCCTTTTGTCCTTTGGGGGCACGCAGCGGGACACACTATTTTTTGCAAACGGCGCACCCCGGCGGCGGACGGTTTTCCACAGGCGGATTCTCCCAAGGGGGAATGATGTTCAGTGAAAACCGGACAAACCTGTTAGTCAGGACGGGCTTTACGGGCGAAATGCCGCCCCCAGGCACCGCCGCAGTCCTTTGCGCATAGGATAAAGAGAGCCTGCCCGTACGTCAGGGGCGCGGGGATTTCGCGAGAGCCGTGCGCAAACGGCGTGCAGGGCAGGCTCGAATGCAGAAAGGGAAGTGATCGGATTGCCTACGCCTTTGAACAATCAGGCAAACATCGCATACAGCTACGCCGGAGGCACCGGCACGGAAACGGCCAGCTCCAACATCACCACCACGACGCTGCTGGACGAATACAGCCTTGTGGCGACGAAAACCGCGCTTACGCCCACCTACCGGCCGGGAGAGGATCTGACCTATGTGATCCGGCTGGAAAACAGCGGCATGGGCGACCTCTATACCGTGACGGTGAACGACGATCTGGGCGCTGCGGGCGCAAACAGCCCCCTGCGCTATGTGGCGAGCGCCGTCTATGTGGGCGGAACGGCGGTGACGGCTAACGTGGACGTTTCGGACAGCGGCGTCAGCTTCGTGCTGCCCGCGCCCCTGGCTCCCGGCGCAGAAGCGCTCATCGTGCTGGTCGTGCGGGTACGGGAGGACGCGGGAGTGACCGCGCCCATCACCAATACCGCCGCGGTCACGGCTGCGGGCGGCTCGGCCTCCGGGACGGCCGTCACGGCGTCGCCCAGCCCCACGGCCACGGTCACGCCGCGGCAATACGCCGATCTGGCCATCGCCAAGCAGGGCGACAAGGCCACGGTCGTGCCGGGCGAAACGCTGACCTATACCTTCACCCTCACGAACACCGGAAACCAGAGCGCGGAGAATGTCGTTTTGACGGATAAACTGCCCGCGGGCTTTTCCATCACCGGCATCACGGCGCAGACCGGCGGCACGACGACGACGTACACCGCCGGACAGTATACCGTTTCGGCGGACAACACCCTTACCCTTCCGGCGGCGGGCGGGCCGGAGATCACCGTTCCGGCGGCAACAGCGGCAGGACCGGGCGTGACGCTCCTCACCGTCGCGGGCACGGTGGCAGGCTGAAACAGCGGCAAACGCCGGAAAGAAGCGCGGAGACCCTCTCGGGGGTCTCCGTTTTTGTGCGGAAGGGGGAAATGGCCGGCGGTGGAAAACGAAGCTGCGGACAGGTTTTGCAGCGGGAAATCCACGGGAAGTTTGAGCTGCCCCTGCGGTTTGAGGATGATCTCTTGGAAGGAAACCTCTGGAACAGATGCGCTGGCGGAGATGCTCTGGCGGTGCTATCAAACTGAAAAACAAGCGCTTGCGCCGGGTTCGTCAAAGAGAACCTTTGAAGTCTGGCGTGCCGTTGGTGGATTTTTACAGGGAAAAATC
>JAEYFO010000012.1 GCA_023402915.1 Bacillota bacterium
CGATTCGTGCAACATCCACATCGACAAGATCCTTGAGATGTTCGAAAGCGGCCGTCTCGATCCCCGCCGCTTCATCACGCACCGCTATCCCCTCTCCCAGTTTGAAGAAGCCTTTGCCATGGCCAAGAGCGGCGAAGCCCTCAAGGTCATCCTGATTCCCGATTGATGTTTTGAAAAACGCCTGCGCCCCTGCGGTTTCTGCGGGGGCGCTTGCCATAACCCCGCGGCCCTTTGGAGTGTTTTTCAAAGTGCCGCATCGTTTCGGCGTTTTTTCTTTCTTCAAAAAAATCGCAGGCTTTTTCCGTTTTCTCTCTTTCACCGACTCGCTGATTTTCAAAGGAGCATTGTCATGGATCTTGGTCTGAAAGATAAAGTTGCCGTCGTTGTCGGCGGTTCTTCCAATATCGGCCGCGCCTGCGCCGTCCGTCTTGCGCAGGAAGGGGCCAAGGTGGTCATCTGTTATTCCCACAATGACGAAAAGGCCCGGATCACACTGGACAGGATCGCCGCCGTGGCCGACCCGCAGAACGCCCGCGCTTTCAAGTGCGACATTGCGGATGAAGAGGCGGTGGACTCCCTCTTCCGCTTCACCGTCGATACCTTCGGGACGGTGGATATCCTCATTTATTCCGCCATGCATTACCCGACCAACCTTGTGATCGACATTCCGTATGACGAGTGGCGGCGCACCATGGCCGTCAATATCGACGGACTGTTTCTCGCCAACCGTTGGGTCGCCCGCTACTGGAAAGAGCACAACCGCGGCGGTTCGATCCTGAACTTCGCTTCTCAGGCCGCCTACAACGGTTCCACCACCCATCACGCCCATTACGCTTCCTCCAAAGGCGCCATCGTGGCCTTTACCAAATCCCTTGCCCGCGAAATGGGGCAATACGGCATCATTGCCAACTGCGTTGCGCCCGGCATGACCGCTGTGGTGGGCGAGGGGCTGCTGACCGAGGAATCGGCCGAATATTACAAGAGCCGTATCCCCATGAAGCGCATCGGCACGCCGGAGGAAATGGCGGAGATCGTGGCGTTTCTCGTTTCGCCGCACAACAGCTATATGCTCGGCGCCTGCGTGGACGTCAACGGCGGCATGATCATGCGCTGACAGCTACGTCGAACCGAAAACGCCACCCGTTTCAAAATCGTTCGGCGCAAAGTCAAAGCACTCCCACCGCTTTGTTCCGGTTTTGTTCCAAAACGTAAAAGGCCGTCTCCCACCGGAAACGGTCTTTTTCTGTTGATTGTCTTTTGAAACGTGCTGCCGCTCCCGTTTCGCCGCCCGCCGTTTCGGGGTACACAGCGCAAAGACGCAAAGCCGCAGCCTTCTGCGCCCCTTCCTGCCAAAAGGCGTTTGACGCTTCCCGCCGGGATTTCCTCTCTTCCTGCGCGATTGAACCGCTCCGTTGCCAGGCGCATTTTCCCCGTTCGCGCGCTCCTCAGCGCCGCCGGTCTGCCGCTTCTTCAAACCGGCGCTCTTCCCGCTTCCAAATCGCACCCCTCTTCCGCTTCGATCTTGAACTTTGCCCGCAGAAAATGCCGGTATTCCGGATGCGCCTTCGCCGCGGCATACTCTTCCCGCGCCGTCTGCTCGCTCCAGCGGCGGGAGGCTTCACTCATCTGTTCATAGCGCGCGACAGTCAGCTTTCCTTCCCGTTCCGCCTGAAGAATGGCTTCGTAGGCGTCCGGGATCCATTCGCACCCCACGACGTCCACCGCGCTTTTTGACGCAAACGCCCCCGGAATGGAAAGCTCCATCCCCGCGTCGCCGATGCGCTCCGCCCGGTAGATGTATCCGCTCACGCCGCCGTAGGTTTCCTTGAGCGCATTGGGATAATATTCCTCGATGCGCTGCCGTCCATCCGTGCCGAACCCATAGGACGCCCACGTTTCCCACGGGCCATCCCATAAAAAACCCGTTTCCCGGCAGAATTTTTCAACGGCGTTGCTCAAATAGACCAGCACGTTCTCCCGCCTGTTTGAAACATAGACCAGCGGCCTGCCGTGGTTCGACACGCGCGGTTCCAGCCGCACGATGCCCGCCGTTTGCGACGCATGATAGAACATCCACTTTCCCCCTTTTTTTGAAGAGACTTGCTGCGAAAAGCTTCTTTTGAGACTTTTTGAAAAGCCTTTCAGAAAAGCGCAAAAAGCGCCGCATGTTCTGCGTTTTCAGCAGTTCTGCCCGGCGCTTTTTTCTTGCTTTTTTATTCCCCGCAGACCACGGTGTCGCTCGAAAGCACCACCGCGACCCAGCCGTCCGCCACTTCCACGGAAGCGTGCTCGCAGCTGAAGCGGTTGCTGATGCCCAGCGCCGTTGCAAGGGGCAGCTCGTGCTGGATCAGCGGATAGAGCAGGCCGCCGGTCGCGCGGATACGGACGTTTACGCCGATGGGAATGAGCGAAAGGAAATCGCCCAGCTTCCCGTCAAATTCCATCCGAGTGCAGGTGACGTAAATGCGGTTTTGCTCGTCGGCGATGCAGCCCAAAACGCCCAGCTGCCGCAGCGCGATGAGCACCTGAATATTTCCGAGGAAATGATCCAGCCGCCCGCCGGTCGCGCCCAGCAAAACGATGCGGTCGCAGCCCCGTTCCGCCGCCAGCCGCGCCGCGATCTCGCCGTCGGTCATGTCCTTGTCCTCCGGAAGCAGCACCGTTTCGCAGCCCAGCTGCTGCGCCAGCTCCTTCTTTTTGAGGGAATCCAGATCCCCCACGAACAGGTCGGCCTTCACGCCATAGCGCACGGCGTATTCCGCCGCACCGTCCGCGCAAACCACGAATTCCGCGTCCGAAAGCTCTCTTTTGAGCAGCTCCTCGCTCGGCGCCATTCCGTTGCAAAGCACTACGCCTTTCATTTGTTCCGTCTCCTTTCAAAAGGCAGATCCTGCCGTTTTGATGTTTTTTTGCGCCTTTCAGCTGTACCGCCGGCGCTTTCGCTCCTTGAGCTCTTCCAAAATGAGCAGATAGCGCTCATACCGTCCCTTGGCGATCTCGCCCCGCGCCAGCGCCGCCTTGACCGCACAGTCCGGCTCCGCCCCATGCAGGCAGTGGGCGAAGCGGCATTCTTTTTCCAGCCCCTTCATCTCCGGATAGAACTGGCAGAGCTCATCCGGCTCCATGTCCTCCACTTCCAGCAGGCTGAATCCCGGCGTGTCCATGGCGTAGCCGTTTTGCAGGCGCATCAGCTCTGCGTGCCGGGTCGTGTGCCGCCCGCGGTCGGTCTTTCGGCTCAATCCGCCGGTCTCAAGCGCCAGTTCCGGCAAAAGCGCATTGAGCAGCGACGATTTTCCCACGGCAGACTGCCCGGCAAAGCAGCTGAGTTTTCCGGCCAGCTTTTCAAAAAGCGCCGGCATCCCCTCTCCGGTTTTGGCCGAGACCATCACGAACGGACAGCCC
>JAEYFO010000016.1 GCA_023402915.1 Bacillota bacterium
CATGGTCTGCGTCAACACAAGGCCGATGAGCGCCGAGGCAAAGCTGGTTCGCCGCTCCGCCTGCGCCATGAGATCCCCCGCCTTGTAGGCGCGAAACAGCCCGCAGCCGTTGAAGATCAATTCCCCCACCGCCACAGCGCCCACCAGCAGCGCCAGCGCCAGCGGATACTGCGCATTGCTCCCCTTCCAAAACAGCACGCCCGCAGCCGACAGGTAGATCGCGCTCGACCCGAGGATGAGCGCGCCCACCTGCCGGTAGCGCCTGCGCTGCTGCGCCGGGCTTTCCGCGCGGCCCAAAATCACAAAATACTTCGCCAGCCCCATGCCGAAATTGTACAGCGCGTGGTTGCACAGAAAAAACGAATGGGTACACAGCCCCACGATCAGCTTTCCTGCCGCCAGCAGAAAATTCCCCAGCATCGAGCCCCACAAAAACGCGCCGCTCTTCGCCAACAGTGCGATCCACTGCGCCCAAAACGTTCCCTCGGCCTTTGCCCGTTCGCTCCGCTTGCCCATGCGGCTCCTTTCCGCGCTCAAATGTCCTGCGCTTTTCTCTTTTTCAAAATTTTTCAAACCGGCCGCGCCCTGCCCGGTCTTTCGCCGTTTTTCGTCAGAGCGCCCGCTGTTTTTTTGAATTCCTGCTTTGAATGTTTCGGCTGCGCTCCGTCCCCCTGCTTCTCACGGCTTTTCGTGCCCCTTTGCAGTTTCCTCAACGAAGCCATCGTCGTTTTTTCTTTTCCGAAAACTTATCAAACAGCCAACCTGCCCACCGTTTTTTCTTTTTTCAAAAACTTTTCAAACAGCCGCTCCCTGCCCCGTTTCTCTTTTCTCGAGGAGGGCCTGCTGTCCCCGCTTCAAATCCTATCAAAAACTCCCCATCCCGCGCAAGGGGGCGCGTCCGCCGTCTCCAAAAATTGTTTCCCGCGCCGTTTCGTGTTATCATACTGTCAAACTCTGCGTTTGATCTTTGCCGCTTCATTTCTTGCGCTGTGCTGTTTTTGGGGAAGGGGAACTCATGGAACTGAACTATCTTGTCAATTTCATCGCCGTGGCGGAAACGCTGAATTTTCGAAAAGCGGCGGAGCTGTGCTTTGTGTCTCAACCGGCGCTCAGCCGCCAGATCGCCGAGCTGGAGCGGGAAATGGAAACGCCGCTTCTGGTGCGGGACACGCGAAACGTCTCGCTCACGCCGGCCGGCGAGCTGTTTTTGGAGCACGCCCGTTCCATCGTCCGGCAATGCAGCCTGCTGCGCCAGCAGATGGCCGACCTGCGCAGCGGAATGCTGGGCGACCTCTCCGTCGGCTACCATGGTTTTGGAAACATCACGTTCCTGACCGCCGCGCTCCATCAGCTCAACGCCGCCTATCCCCGCATCCGGATCCGCATCGAGCTGGACAGCTCCGCGGCCCTGCGGCAGGGGCTGGAAAACGGAACGCTGGACGCCATCATGATCCTTGCGCCCGTGGTCCGCGACCTGCCCGACCTGGTGCGGCAGACCGTCGTCCACGAGGTGCCCAGCGTCGTGCTGCCGCTGAACCACCCGCTCGCCCAGCGGGAGAGCGTGCCCCTCTCCGCCCTGAAGGGCGAGACTTTTTTGCTCCTTGGCCGGGAAAAGTCCTCTCAGATGTTCGACGCGCTGGTGCAGCTCTGCCTCGACGCGGGCTTTTCTCCGGCAGTGCGTTCCGTGCCGGACGACGCGGCGCAGTCCTTTCAGGTGGCGGCGGGAAACGGCGTGGGGCTTTGTCCTTCGCTCGTCCGCGGTCGGCAGGATCCCTTCGGCACGGTGCGCCTTCCTCTTGAGGGAACGTTTGAAGGGTTCGACCGCATTCTCTGCTGGAAGCGCGGCCACCGGAACCCCTGCCTGCCCATCTTTTTGCAGGTGCTTTCCCAAGTCGTCTGCGACTTTGACTCTCACTGATTCACAAACGGGAATAATCCCCGTTTTCTAATGCAATTCCTGCAATTCCGCTCCATTTCTCCTTGTGATACGCTTTTATCAGGCGGTGCGCCCTCCCACGCGCGCCGCCGAAAAAGAAGAGGAGGAACTCTGATGAAACGCACATTGTCCCTGCTGCTTGCCGCGCTCACGGCGCTGAGCCTTGCCGCCTGCGCCGCACCGGCCGCCGGGCCCGAAGCCACGGCTCCGGCTGCCGAAGCGACTGCCGCCCCGCAGCAAACCCCTGCCGCAGAATCCGGCGCGCGCACGGTCACGGCGCAAAAGCCCGGCTTTGGCGGCGACGTTTCCGTCACGCTGACCGTGGAAAACGGCAAGATCATCGGCGCTTCCGTCACCGGCGAAAGCGAAACGGAAGGCATCGGCAGCCGCGCCGTGGAACAGCTTCCCGCCGCGCTGATCGAAGCGGGCACGCCCGACATCGACGGCATTTCCGGCGCGACCGTCACGTCCACCGCCATCCTGTCCGCCGCCCGCATGGCCTATCAGGAAGCGACCGGCCAGAGCGCTGCGGAAGTCAAAATGAAGCCCGGCACCTATACCGCCAGCGCCATGGGCTACTGGCAGATCTGGGAACTGCCCGTGACCATCACGGTCAACGAGACCAGCCTGCTGTCCATCTCCGTCCCCCAGTCCCGCGAGGAAAACGGCGAGACGGAAACCATCATGAAGAGCGTGGAAAAGCTGCTCTTCCCCCGCATGATCGAAAACCAGTCCGTGACGGTGGACTCCATCACCGGCGCGACCGCCACCAGCAACACCGTCAAGACCGCCGTGGAGCTGGCGCTGACCGAAGCGCTCGTCGCGGGCGGCTCTGACCCTTCCGCCATCTCCCATTTTTACAACACCCCCGAAAAACAGTACGCTTCCGTCACCGAAGAGCTGGACACCGACATTCTGGTCGTCGGTCTGGGCACCGGCGGCGTGCTGGCCATGAAGGCGGCGGCCGAACGGATGCTCGAGCTCAACGGCGGCACCCCCGTGAGCATTCTGGGCATTGAAAAATGCGGCTTCCTCGGCGGACAGTCCTATTACACCCATTCTCCCAACGCCGTCAATCCGCCCGAATACCAGAAGGAATTCAACGACGGCAAGGATCTGGTCGATTACGACGCCTACCTCAACGACTGGCTCGCCTATACCACCGACGAAGAGGGCAACCAGCGCGCCAAGGAAGAGCTCGTCCGCCTGTTCTTTGACGAATCGGGCAAGACCATCGACTGGCTGATGTATAAGGAAGGCCTCAAGTTCGGCAGCATGAAGAACAGCACGGACTTCTCCAACACCGGCTTCAACGCGATCTTCTACTATTGGGCCGCCACCGGCATCGACAAATACTACGACACCAAAGAGGACCGCCGCGCCGTCATGCAGGCGTTCTACAACAAGCTGCTGACCGAAGTGCAGTGCTGCGGCGGCGATTACATGCTCGAGACCGAGGGCTACGAATACCTCTACGACGAAGCGACCGGCTCCGTGACGGGCGTGAAGGCCCGCGATCTGGTCACCGGCAAGGAATACATTATCCATGCCAAGGCCGTCATCTCCGCCACCGGCGGTTTCGGCCAGAACGAAAAGCTCATGAACGAGCTGCTCGACGAGCGCTGGGCGGGGCAGTGGTTCCAAAACGGCAACAAGGCCGCCGATGGCAAAATGATCGAAGCGGCTCTGAACATCGGCGCAGGCACCTATAACGCCGATATGCCTCCCATCACCATGGAGA
The DNA here is from genome assembly GCA_023402915.1 of Bacillota bacterium. Taxonomy (GTDB): domain Bacteria; phylum Bacillota; class Clostridia; order Christensenellales; family CALWSW01; genus JAEYFO01. The sequence continues at coordinate 3,678 of JAEYFO010000016.1, forward strand.
TCAGCCTGCCGTACTATCTCAAGCACTTCCCCATCGAATTTGTCGAGGGCAAAAAGACCGCCCGCACCGGCCGCCAGACCACCTGGACCTACAACGATATTCCGCTGTATATGTGCGTGTCCGTGGACACCCTGGCCGTGGATAAAAACGGCGCGCGCTTCGGCAACGAATGGGGCATCGGCAACAACATCGCCGACGAAGTTCCCCCCGTCGCCTGGAAGGTCGGCCCCTACTTCTACAGCATCTGGTCGCAGGGTCAGGTGGACTACGTGGCCGAAAACGGCTTCACGAACGTGTTCCGCACCGTGGCGTACTGCCAGCAGGGCGGCCTGCCCCTCAACACGCCCACGCCTCAGATCTATGAAGCCATGGACGCCTGCGTCGAGCAGGGCCTTGCCTGGAAGGCCGACACCCTCGAAGAGCTGGCTGCGCTCACCGGCATGGACGCCGCGACGCTCTCCGCCACTGTCGCCCGCTATGACGAGCTGTGCGCTTCCGGCGAGGACAGCGACTTTGGAAAGGACGGCCAGTATATGACCGCGCTGGGCGCAGGCCCCTATTACGCCATCAAGGCCATGCCCGCCATGTACGGCTCGGGCGGCGCGCTCGACGTGGACGCCCAGCTGCGCGTGCTCAAGACGGACGGCGAAACTCCCATCAACGGCCTGTACGCCGTCGGTCAGGACAGCTTCGGCGTTCTCCAGAGCGACGAAAAGAACTACATCGGCTACGGCGGCGTCTGCCAGGGCTGGGTCATCACCAGCGGCCGCGTCTCCGGCCTCAACGCCGCGGAGTACGTTTTCTCCCTCAAGCAGGCGGAAGAAGCCGAAAAAGCGCCCGCTGCCTGAAAGCGCGTCTCTCCATGAAAAAAGACCCCTTCGGGGGTCTTTTTTTGTGTGTCGACTGTCGAAAAAACATCTGGCCGCTGCTTTTCAAATTTTTCGGAGCTGCTTACTGCGCCCGCTCCCGGGCGGCAAAGCCCGCAAGGCACGAACTTCTCTGCGCTTTCCCCCGCTTTGACGCGCAGGCCGTCAGCGCCGGATGAAACCGAAGCGCTGCGGCTCCTTCAAGCCCCATGACTCTTCAACAGCTGAAAGCCCTCTCTTCCGAGGTGCTTTGGCTTCTCTCTGTCCAAAAGGATGCGTCGCATTTTTTTGAATCTTCAAGTTCAAAAAAGCCGTTGAAGCCGCCGCAAAAAAGCTTCCGCGCGCCGCTTTGTCTCGTCTCGTTTTCTTCCTGCAATGCGCCGCGCTCTTCCCGGGACGCACCACAAGGCCGTCTGTCCCCGTCCGGCGGAAATCCCCTCAATTCTGGAAGTTCACGCTCTGCACGTCGAGCATGGGATAGCACACCGCCTTTTCACCCTCCAGATCGACCCGGTGCATATCCACCGCCGTGATCTGCCGGTTGTTATAGGTGGTGTAATAATAAACGCCGGTCTGCGCGTTCCAGCAGGAGGTGTAGATCGTGATCTCG
>JAEYFO010000075.1 GCA_023402915.1 Bacillota bacterium
CGTTTCAAACGTGTCCTTCGGCCTGCCGCAGCGGGGGGCCATCAACGCGGCGTTTTTGACCCTTGCCATGAACGCCGGACTGGATGCGGCCATCGTCAACCCCGGCTCGAACGAACTGATGCAGGCCTGGCGCAGCTACCGGGTGCTGGCCGGTCTGGATGAAAAATGCGCGGACTATGTGGCGGCGTGCAGCGCTCTTCCCAAAGAGGAAAAGGCCGCGGCCGCAAGCGGGGAGGAAACCTCCCTTTCCGAGGCCATCCGCCGGGGCAGAAGGGAGCGGGCGGTCAAAGCGGCGCGCGAAGCGCTTCAAACCGTGCCGCCGCTGGAACTGATCGACAGGGAGATGATCCCGGCGCTGAACGAAACGGGCGCGGGGTTTGAAGCGGGCACGATCTTTCTGCCCCAGCTGCTCATGAGCGCGGAAGCGGCCAAGGGCGCGTTTGAAGTGATCCGGGAGGCCATGGCGGCGCAGGGCGGCACGGAAGAGAAGAAGCACAAGGTGGTGCTGGCCACGGTCAAGGACGACGTTCACGACATCGGGAAAAACATCGTCCGGGTGCTGCTGGAAAACTACGGCTTTGAAGTGATCGACCTTGGAAAAGACGTTCCCGCCGAAACGGTCGTGGACGCGGCGAAGCAGGAGGACGTGCGCCTTGTGGGGCTGAGCGCGCTGATGACCACCACCGTTTCCAGCATGGAAAAAACCATTCAGGCGCTGCGAAAAGAAACGCCCGAGTGCAAGGTCGTGGTGGGCGGCGCGGTGCTGACGGAGGAATACGCCGGGAGCATCGGCGCGGACGCTTACGGCAAGGACGCCATGGCCACGGTGCATTATGCCCAGAAGGTCTATGGCGAACAGGAGGCGGAATCGGAGAAAACGCCGGAATAGCCCGCGGCGCGGTTTGGAAAACAGACAGAAGGGGCGGCGCGGTTTTCAAAAACGAGGAATCAACTCCCTTCTTGCAGAAAAACGAAAGCGGCCCGATGCACTGCGAAAATTTTATCGAAAAATGGAAGGATATTGTTTCCTCAGACGGATTTTTCTGATAAAATTTAGAAAACAGACATCGGGAGAACAGTATGAACGATCCGCTCAGAACCAGACCGGCGGCTGCCGCGGGCAGCTTTCTGGCGCTTGGATGTGCGGCCGGATATCCGGCGGCGCGCCTGCTGGCGGGAAAGAGCGCGTTCCTGGGCGCGTTACTTGCGCTTTGTCTGGCGCTGGCAATCCTTCTCTTTGTGCGGAAACTCCCCGGAGCGGTGCGGCTCAGGGGAGTTTTCTGCGTTTTGGGGCTTGGGCTGACGCTTCTTGCGCTGCGTCCGCTTCAAACGGCGCAGCAGGAAGAGGGCTGGATTTACGGCACAGTGGCGGAATATCCGAAAAGCAGCAGCGGCCAAAGTGAAGTGGTGTTGGATCATCTGTCGGTCTACGATTCCGTCAGCGACAGCTGGAAATCCCTTTCGGGCAGGGCGCGGCTCTACGTTCCCGACCGGCTGGGCAGGGCGGAGGTGGGCGACCGGATCTTCTTTGAAGGGACGTTGAAGCTGCCCCGTCAACGGCGCAATCCCGGCGAAACCGATCGCACCGCCGTCCTGTGGAGCCGGGGAATCGCCTACCGGGCGGTGGCAAAGGACGGCACGCTTCAAATCGGGAAAAGCGCGTCAACGCTGCTTTCGCCGCTGTATCGTTTTCGCGCGGCGATGGAACAGCAGCTTTCCAATGCGGGAGAAGAGGGAAAGGTGCTGCGCGGCATTCTCTTCGGCGCGGACGACGCGCTTCCGGACGAGCTGCTCGAAACCTTTCGGACAGTGGGCGCGGCCCATGTGCTGGCGGTGTCCGGCCTGCATGTGAGCGCGTTGGCGGGTTTTGCGCTTTGGGTGTTTCGGAAGCGCCGGAAGCTGGGCTGGGCGGTTTCGGCCGTGCTGATCGCCGCCTATGGCCTGATGGCGGGCCTCACGCCTTCCGTCCTTCGGGCAGCGACCATGACCATCGTGGGCGGATGGGGCAGAAACCACGGCGAAAAGCCCGATGTTTTGAATCTGCTGGGGGCGGCGGCCATCGTGGAATTGACGCTGCGCCCGGTGTCCGTGCTCAGCCTGAGCTTTCAGCTTTCCTATGGCGCGGTGCTGGGCATCGCCCTCATCGGCGTGCCGTGGCAAAAGTGGCTGGAAGAAAAACTCAGGGCGCGGCTGGAAAGCGCCCATGCCCGTAGGTGCAGGCTGCTCACCTGGTTCGGCGGCGCGCTGAGCGTTTCCCTTGGAGCGCAGCTGGGCGTGCTGTTGCCCGGCGTGCAGGCGTTCGGGACGGTTCCGGTATTGGGTGCGCTGAGCAATCTCATCATTGTTCCGCTGGCCGGGGTCGCGTTGGTGAGCGGATTGCTGGGCAGCGCTGCTGCTGTGATCGCGGGAGCGGGAACAAAAATTGCGTCGCTCGCTCTGCTTCCGGCCAAAGCCGTGGTGCGCATTATGACGGCGACAGCGAGAGCGGCGGAATCGCTGCCTTATTCCAACGTTTGCACGGGGACGCTGTCCGCCTTTGGCGTGGGAGCGGCGCTGCTGTTTTTCCTGACGGTCAGCCTGTGCATCCAAAAGCGCGGCGCGCGTCTGGCGGCAGTTGTGCTGTCGGCGGCGCTGGCTCTGACGGGCGGAACGCTCCGTGCGCTTTCAAGAAACGATCTGACGCTGACCATGCTGGACGTGGGGCAGGGCGACGCGATCTGCATCCGGCAGGGAAGGTTCACGGTTCTGATCGACGGCGGAGAAAGCGGGCTGTACGGCGACCGCGGACAGGATGTGCTGCTGCCTTATTTTCGGCGGCAGGGCATCAGCCGCATTGACGCGCTCGTCGTTTCCCATGGCGACCGGGATCATTGCGGCGGGCTGATCTCCCTTTGTGAATCCATGGAGATAGGAAGGATCTACATCGGATGCGAGCAGGGAGACGTCTATTTTACGGCATTCAAAAAAGCGGCGCGGGAAAAGAACATTCCGCTGACGCTGCTCAAAACGGGGCAGAGCTTCACGGCGGGCGCGCTGACGTTTCGGACGATCTGGCCGCAAAAGGCGGCGGAGGGCAACGCAGGCTCTCTGGTGCTGACGCTTCGCTGGAAGGATTTTTCCGCCTGCTTTACGGGAGACATCGGCACGGAGGAGGAGGAAGCGCTGGCGCAGTCCGGCAGGCTTTGTGCGGTGGACGTGCTGAAGGTGGCGCATCACGGCAGCAAATACAGCACGAGCGAAGCCTTTCTGGACGCGCTGCGGCCGGATATTGCGCTCATTTCCGCCGGAGAGAACAACCCCTACGGGCATCCGGCCAAGGAAACGCTCCGGCGGCTGGGCAAGAGCGGCGCAAAGACGTACGTCACCGCCCAACGGGGCGCGATCATCGTAACGGTCAAGCCGGAGGGCGCGCCGCAGGTGGAAACGGTGCTCGGGCCGTGATATAATACGGAAAAGAAAACCAATGAAAAAACGGCGGAACCGCCGGGATACAGGCGAAAGGGAACGGCAAAACCATGGATTACAGGGCGTTTTTCGATCAGTTGGAAAAAGGGGAACTGGCGGCGGCCTATCTTCTGCACGGCGCGGAGGAATACATCAAGGACCGGGCGGTGGAAAAGGCTGTGGCGCTGACCGATCCGGCGGCGCGGGACTTCAACCTTTCGCGGCTGACGGCGCCCACGCCCGATGAGATCATCGCTGCGGCGGAGCAGCTTCCCCTCATGGACGAGCGGCGGGTGGTGCTGGTGCGGGATTGCCCGCTCCTTGGGGACGGCGCGGCAGAGGGCGACCCCAAACGCCTGACGGAATACCTGAAAAACCCCAATCCCACCACGGTGCTGGTCTTTGTCCGCCGGGGAAAATGCGACAGCCGAAAAGCCCTGTTCAAGGCCATTTCCAAGGCGGGCGGCGAAGTGCTTTTCGACCCGCTGCCCGAGCAGGAGGCGGCCAAATGGACGGCAAGCCTCGCCAAACGCAAGGGCGGGACCATGGCGCTTCCCCAGGCGCGAAAGCTGGTGCTCATGACGGGCGGAAACCTGATGGACATCGACGCGGAAGTGACGAAGCTGTGCGATTATGCGGCGGGCGCGCCCATCACGGATGAAATGCTCGAAGCCTGCGTCATTCGAAACCTGGAATATTCGGTGTTCGTGATGATGGACGATTTTCTGGCAGGACGGCTGCAAAAGGGCATGGAGGCGCTGCGCAGCACCCTGCGCGAGGGCGGCACGGACGGCATGATGAAAACGTTGGGCTTTCTTTCGAGCCGTCTGCGGCTGATCCTGCAGGGGCGAAAAGCGCTCGATCAGGGGCTTTCGCCAAAACAGGCGGCGGCCAAGCTGCCCGGCAGCCCCTATGCGGCGCAGCGGGCGGTCGAAGCGGCGCGGAAGGTTTCGGCGCGTTGGCTGGAGCAGGCGCTCATCGTGCTTTCCGATGCGGATTACGCCGTCAAAAACGGTCAGGACAGGCAGGGAACGGCGCTCGAGCAGGCCATGCTGCGGATTTTTGCCGTGCGGGCGTGAAGAGGGGCTTTGCGGGGAAAGGGTGCGGTACGAGTTTTTTGTTCCAAAGGCTTGAAAAAATTGCAGTTGATCGTAAAATGAAGATGGACATATATTAAAGATAAAATCCGAAAAACTGAGCGGCGCATGGAACGTTTTGAAGTTTGGAAAAGAGGAAAAGGAAAAAAGTACTGATCGAAACGAACGGAGGTAAAAGATGGACGAACTCGAAAGGCTCGAAGAAATGAATCTGACCGAAGCAGTTATTGAAAAGACCGAAGAATTGACCCGCTACCAGCTGGCATTTGCCGAACTCGCTGAACTCACCGGCGCATCCGCCGAACTGCTGATGAAGATCAAGGCGAAGTACAAACTCGAATAAAAAAAGGCGGCCTCCAGCACAGGCCGCCAAGGACAGGGAAGTGAAATCGCCTCCGCTCACTTCCCGCCCCGTTTGGGGTTTCATTATACCACAGAGCGGAGAGAAAAAGCAATGGCCAAATACGCAGCCCAAGCACGATACGACGCAAAAGCCACGACACAGATTAAGCTCAAGCTTAACATCAAAACAGACGCCGATATCCTCGCGGCGCTGGAGCGCTCCGGGAACAAGCAGGGTTACATCAAAGCCCTGATCCGCGCCGACATCGAAAAGAAGGACCGATAAGAAAAAAACCGCGCCGGCAAATCACCACACCGCCAGCACGGGCCGCAACCCCGAACCACTACGAACAGGGAGCATTACTATTATACCATGCTCCCGCCGAAAATGACGGATCCATCGAAATTTTCCTGATTTGGCGAGGAAGCGGTTTTTGCTGTGTGTCTGCCTGCGGACTATGGCGTGAGAGAACCTGTTTTGTGGGAGCAGTGCGGCAAAAAAGCAGAAACCGGAGCGCGCTGCCAACTGCTGGTGAAACGGATCGCTGAGCGGGTCGGACAACCAAATCATTTTTGAGAAGTGCCGTGAAAAAACGGGCGCGCGGCAGAAAGCTGCGGCGCGGCGCTAAAAGGCGGGCGTGCTTGAACTCTGAAAAGCGTCAAGGAAAAGGGCGCTTAGGCTGATGAAACGCACAGCGTAAAAAGAAGCTGTGAAAAGTGCATCTCCAAAACCAAAAACAGCGCCCGTCGGCGCTGTTTTTGTCATTGTTACGTAACGATGTGGCTGCTTCCGGCAAAAAGCCGGAACACGTTCCCGCGGGTGCGCAGCAACGCCTGCGGTCAAACAGGGGCGAAAAGAAGCGTGGATCTTTGGCAGACACTCTTTGCAAAACGAACGGAGCCTGCCGGAAAACGCCGGTCAACGGCATTCGTCTGCCTGGCGGTTGCCCGGCTCGCCTTGCCTGATTGCTCAGCTTGCCTTGCGCATTTGCACAGTCTCCTGCCCACCGGCCGTCTGCTTTGCCCACTGTATCGCCTTACTGAGCCTTCGCCAGCTTGACGGCCAGCTGAGCCTTCTTGCGGTTGGCGGCGTTCTTGTGCAGCGTGCCCTTGGCGACAGCCTTGTCAACCTTGCTGACAGTGGCGGAGTAGATCGCCTGAGCGGTCTGAAGATCACCTTCCGCAACAGCGGTATCGAAACGCTTGAGAGCGGTCTTGACGCTGGACTTGACCATGCGGTTGCGCAGGTTTTTCGTGGTAGCGACCTTGGCCCTCTTCATAGCGGACTTGATGTTTGCCAATCCATTCACCTCCCTAATTTTATTCATGCAACCGCAATTATAGCATGATTTTTGTCCCAATGCAAGGTGCAGAGCCAAATTCTCCCGCGATTGCAGGACGAAGGGGCGAAAAGCGGGGAAGCAAATGGAAAAGCGTGCCAAAATCGGCGGGGAGGATAGCCTTTTTTCAAAAGGGGAACACTGAACGAAAGAAAAAAGGAGGGAGCCGTTTGCATCAAAAGCTGAAAAACATCCGGACCGATCTGGCCTGCGAAGCGTTTTCCGCCGTTGCGGGCGTGCGGGGCGCGCGCCTTCGCGAAACGCAGCCTGCGCAGGGCGTTTCCGTCACGACGGTGGAGATTCTGGACGAGGAGGGGGAAGCCGCCCTCGGAAAGCCGCGGGGGACGTATGTGACCATTGACGCGCCGGGACTTTGGGAAAACGATCCGGCGCTGGAGGAGCGGACGGCGAAGGTGCTGGCGGCGCAGCTGCGGGAAATGTCCGGCGCGTTGGGAAAGCGGGACACCGTGCTCATCGCAGGGCTGGGCAACCGGACGATCACGGCGGACGCGCTGGGGCCGGGCGTGACGGAACGGGTGCTGGTGAGCCGCCATGTGACGGAATATCTGCCCGAACAGGCGGATGAGCGGGTGCGGCCGGTCTGCGCCATGTCGCCGGGCGTGCTGGGTGTGACGGGCATCGAGACGGGCGAGATGGTGCTCGGCGCGGTGCAGCGGGTCAAACCGGCGCTGGTGCTGGCGGTGGACGCGCTGGCCTCCCGCTCGACGGAGCGCATCAGCACCACCATCCAGCTGGCCGATACGGGCATCCGGCCGGGCAGCGGGCTGGGCGGCAGCCGGATGGAGCTGACGAAAGAAACGCTGGGCGTGCCGGTGATCGCGCTGGGTGTGCCGACGGTGGTACACGCTTCGACCATTTCGCAGGACGCTGTGGCGCTGCTTCTGGAAGAGATGGGAGCGCAGGCGGAAGGGGAGGAGCTGGTGGCGCTGTTGGGAAAGGTGGTTTCGGAAAAAATCGGCCCGCTGATCGTGACGCCCAAAGACATCGATTGTATCGTCGCGCGCAGCGCCGCGCTGCTGGCCATGGGCATCGATCTGGCGCTCCACGGCCTTTGTGCGGAAGAGCTGCGCAAGATCGTTCGATGAATTGATAAATTACAGAAAAGAGAGAAAAAGCCGGGTGGAGCAGTCTGCCCGGTTTCTGTTTTTGGCGCTTGCAGCGGTCGGGCGTTTTGGTTCTTCCGCAAAAAAACGGCGCATAAAATGATGGCAAACGGAAAGAAAAAGGCGCTTTGCCGTGCTGGATTTTGGCGGGAGCGCGAAAGACAGGAGGAAAGGATGGGGCGGAAAAAACTGCGGATCGGTCCATGGGACAGGCGGCGGGCGCTGTGGCTGGGCTGTGCGCTGGTGGCGCTTTGCCTGCTGCTTGCCGGGGACAGGCTGGCGGCGGCCTGGTTTTCGCCGGAGGGGATCTTTCTTCGGGCGCTTCCGGCGGCGGAGCTTCGGAAAGGATCCCAAGGGGAAGAAGCGCCACTGGCGCAGGAAGAGCCGCCCGCAGAGGTCGAAGTGCAGATCCTTGAAGTGGAAGAGGACGTGGAAGAGCAGGTGCGCATTGAGCTGCTGCAGGTGGAAAGCGAGAGCGGCAGCGTGGAATTGAGCGGCGAGCAGCCGCGGATCTTGATCTATCACACCCACACGACGGAAGCCTACCGCCCGACGGACGAAGCGCCTTATGAGCAGACGTCCCGCTGGCGCACGAACGACGAACAGAATAACATCGTCCGCGTGGGCGAGGAACTGGCGCAGCTGCTGCGGGAGCGCTACGGCATCGCCGTTTTGCACGACACGACGAACCACGAGCCGCCAAGGCTGGGCACGGCCTACGAGCGGTCGGTCAAAACCATGGAGGACTATCTTCGGGAGTATCCGTCCATCGAATTGATGATCGACGTGCATCGCGACGCCTACGAGCTTTCGGACGAGGCGGCCATGGAGGATTACGCCAAAGCGGACGACGCGGTGGAGGTGGAGGGAAAGCGCTGCGCGCGGCTGATGTTCGTCGTCGGCACGGGGCAGGGAAAAACGGGCGCGGGGTTTTCCGTCAAGCCCAATTATCCGGTGAATTATGCGCTGGCGCTGGCGCTCACAGAGCACATGAGCGCAAAAAGCGAGCGGCTCATGCGTCCCATCCGGGTCAAAACGGGCCGCTATAACCAGCACGTGGGCAAGCGCTGCCTGCTCGTCGAGGTGGGACACAACGCCAACACTCTGGAAGAAGCGCTCAATTCCATCCCCTATCTGGCCGAGGCCATTGCAGCGGCAAGCGCTTCTTAAACGTCCGGTTGCATCGCGGGGCGCACAGGCGGTATAATGGAGCCACTACGACGTGCAGGAGATGGAATTTTGGACAATCGGCCGGTTGGAATGTTTGATTCGGGAATGGGCGGGCTTTCGGTGCTCAAAACGGCGCTGACCCTGCTGCCCAACGAGAATTTTATCTATTATGGCGACGACGGGAACGCCCCCTACGGCGTCCGTCCGCTTGCGGAGATCAAGGCGCTTTCGGAAAACTGCGTCCGGTTTCTGGCGGAAAAAGACGTCAAGGCCATCGTGATCGCCTGCAATACGGCCACGTCTGCCGCCATTATGGACATCCGCGAGGAGATGAATCTGCCGGTTATCAGCATGGAACCGGCCATCAAGCCCGCCATTGAGCATGGGCAGGGCGGACGCATTTTGATGCTGGCCACGCCCGCCACCTGCGCGCAGGAGCGCTACCGCCGCTTGCAGGAGCGGGTGGATCGGGCGCATCAGGTGGTCAACGTCCCCTGCGCGGGATTGGTGGAAGCCATCGAAGCGGGGGATTGGAGCTGGGAGCGCATCAGCGGCATTTTGTCGCGGCTGCTTGCGCCCTTTGAGGGGGAGCGGATCGAGGGGATCGTGCTGGGCTGCACCCACTATCCGTTCGTCAAGGCCCATATTGCCCGCTATGCGGCGGAGCATTTTTCCGGCCCCACTACGTTTTACGACGGCCATGGCGGCACGGTGCGCCAGCTGGACCGGGTTCTGGAGCAAAACGGCCTTGCTTCAGCAGGGCCGGGCGGAAGGGCGCAGCTGTTTACCAGCGGGGACAGCGAAAAAATCTTGCCCCTGTTTGAACGGCTGCTCGAAAGCTACCGGCCGGACGAAACGGTTTGAACGATTTTGAACGATCGAAAATTTCGAAGGGGAAGCACTTTGAACTTCGAAAAAAATTCAAAAGTCGAAACCGCGTGAACTGGATATTTTCAAAATTAAAAATTCTAAAAACAAGACCCCAAAAACCCTTCAAAATTCAAATTTCCCAAACGAAAAATCCCTTCGGAACGATGCCGGAGGGATTTTTGCTGTCTTATTGTTTTTTGAAAAATGCGGTCTACGGCGCGCGGTACAGCAGGAGGGACGGCGAAGAATACACCAGCGTGCAGTGGGAAGCGAACCAGTCCTCCGCCACGTCGAATTCGCTGCGCTCCTGCCGCCCGATGAGGATATAATCGACGTTCCATTGCCGCAGGCCCTCTTCCGTGGGCGTTTCAAACAGCGTGCGCAGCGCGGCATAATTTTCGCTGTAATCGAGGCCGTGAAAATACAGATAGGACCCGGAGCCGCACAGGATGTTCCGGCCCGTCAGGGCGGCGACGGCGTTATTGTGGTTGTCCGCCGTCAAAAAGATCGAAGAGGCGGGCGTTTCTTCTTTGACGAATTCGGAAAGCGCCACGTCCTCGGCGGAAAACAGCTCGTAGTCCGATACCGCTTCCCGTCCCAGCGTCAGCACGCCGCCCAGCACGCAGCAGCCCACCGTCAGCGCCGCCAGCACGCACCGGCCCCGCAGCCCCTTGAGCCGGTCATAGCAGTCGCACAAAAAGCCGCTCACCAGCCCGCAGCCCAGCAGATGCCACACGAACAGCAGCTTGTTGTTGTCGTAGGCGTTGGGCTGGAAAATGACGAACTCGGCCAGAAGCAGGATCAGCAGCCCGCCGCCGTAGAACCAGCGACTGTCACTGTCGGCAGAAAGGAAGGC
>JAEYFO010000112.1 GCA_023402915.1 Bacillota bacterium
ATAAGCAGGAGCCCGCGCAGTCGCGGACGATGGTGATCTGCACCGGCAGGCAAAGCAGCGCGCGAAGACAGCAGCCGCAGCGATCCGGCGTCAAGCGCACGTTTTCCAGCCGCGGCGCGCCGCACAATGCGCCGCCGGCAAATTGAAAGCACGGCGGAGCGCATCCGCAGAGGATCAATTCCGCCGTCTGGCCCTGCATCCGCAGGCGAACAAAGTCCGTCACCCGCAGCATCAGATAGGTATGCAGCCCCGGCGCGGAAACAGAATTCATGGCGGCAACCTCCTTTCTTATTATACTGTATGCCGTGCGAGGAAAAAAGTGAAAAAGGAGGGAGGAGCACCCGGATTTGCGCCTTGCAATTTGAGCCGAAAACGTGTACCATTTATTTGAAGAATCTTGTTTTCAACGCCAAAGGAGGTTGCCTTATGGTGGTACACCCGTTTTCAGACCGCGAAGCGATCCGCATTGCGGCCGAGATCGAGCGCAAGGGGGAGCGGTTCTACCGCATGGCCCTGGGCGTGGCCAAGGACGGCGCGGCCTGCACTCTTTTGCAGATGCTCCGCGACCAGGAAAAGGCGCACGCCGCGCGTTTTGACGCGATGCTGCTCAAGCTCCCCAAGGAGGACGCGCAGCAGGACAAAGCGTATGATTTGGAGTCCAGCGCGTTTCTCTCCGCCATTGCCGCGGAGGTCGTGTTCCCCGGCGGCGTGCTGGCGTCGCTGATGAGCCATAAGCTCGACACGCTGCGCGATATTCTGCTCTATGCGATCAGCTCTGAAAAGGACAGTCTGCTGTTTTACCTCGAAATGCTGACCGAGACGCAGAGCGAGACGCTCAAGCCCGTGCTGCGCGAGATCATCGCGGAGGAGAAAAAGCACCTGTACGATTTGCAGGCGCTGCTCGAAAAACTGGGTTAAAGGACAATAAAACGGCCCGCAAGCCGGGCGGAACAGGAGGTTTTTATCCATGGAAGCCAGAAAAATGTATGAAAAGTGGCTGAAGGACTTTGCGGACGACGCGGAGCTGGTCGCGGAGCTGAAGGGTCTGGAGGGCAACGACAAGGAGATCGAGGATCGCTTCTATAAAGGACTGGAATTCGGCACGGCGGGCATGCGCGGCGTGATCGCTTACGGCACCAACCGCATGAATGTCTATAACGTCCGCCGGGCGACGCAGGGCCTTGCCCAGTTCATCGGAAAGGTGGAGGGCGGCGCGCAGCGCGGCGTGGCGATTGCCTACGATTCCCGCAAGTTCTCGAAAGAGTTTGCGCAGGAGGCTGCGCTGGTGCTCTGCGCCAACGGCGTCAAGGCCTATCTTTACGAGAGTCTGCGCCCCGTTCCGGTGCTGTCCTTTACTGTCCGCCAGCTGAACTGCATCGCGGGCATTGTCATCACCGCCAGCCATAATCCGAAGATTTACAACGGCTACAAGGTCTATTGGCAGGACGGGGGCCAGCTTCCTCCCGAGCGCGCAGATGAAGTTCTCGCCTGCATCAATCAGCTCGACTATACCGATTATAAGACCATGGATAAGCAGGCTGCGCTGGATGCGGGGCTGCTGCACATCATCGGCAAAGAAGTGGACGACATCTATATGTCCCGCGTGCGTTCGCTGTGCGTACAGCCCGAGCTCTGCCGTGAGATGGGCAAGACGATGCGCATCGTCTATTCGTCGCTGAACGGCTCCGGCAACGTGCCCGTGCGCCGCATCCTCAAGGAGGTCGGTTTTGAAAACGTGTTTGTTGTGCCGGAGCAGGAGATGCCCGATCCGAATTTTACCACTGTCGGCGCTGCGCCCAACCCGGAGAACTACTCCGCCTTTGATCTGGCGCGTGAATTGGCTGTGAAGGAAAACGCCGATGTGATCTTCGCCACCGATCCCGACTGCGATCGCCTGGGCTGTCTGGTGCGCGCGGCAGACGGCAGCTTCATCGTGCTTACCGGCAACCAGATCGGCTGCCTGCTGATGCACTATGTGCTCTCCGGCCGCAAGGCTGCGGGTACGCTGCCGAAAAACGGCGCGGTGGTCAAGTCCATCGTCTCCACTGATATGGCTAAGGCCATCGCCTCTGCCTTCGGCGTGGAGACCTTCGATGTGCTGACCGGCTTTAAGTTCATCGCCGAAAAGATTCAGCAATTTGAAGATACCGGTTCGCACGAGTTCCTCTTCGGCTTTGAGGAGAGCTACGGCTTCCTGGCGGGCACCTTTGTGCGCGATAAGGATGCGGTCATCGCCTCGATGCTGCTGGCCGAAACCGCCGCATGGTATAAAAAGCAGGGCATGACCCTTTACGAGGGCCTGATGGCGCTGTATGAAAAGTACGGCTTCTATTCCGAAAAGGTAACGTCGTTCGCGCTGGAGGGCAAGGACGGTCTGACGGAGATGGTCAAGCTCATGGCCAACCTGCGCACCGGCTGGCCCAAGGAGCTGGGCGGCCTTGCCGTCAAAGCCGTCCGCGATTACAAGACCGGCCTGCGCACCGAGGAAGGCAAGCAGACCAAGCTCGATTACCCGACCTCCGATGTGCTTTTCTATGAGCTGGAAGGCGGCGCGTGGGCGTGCATCCGTCCCTCCGGCACCGAACCCAAGGTCAAGGTTTACGTCAATGCCGTAACCGATTCCGCGGAAAAGTCCGCGGCGCTGCCCCAGAAGCTGCTCGACGACGCCGTGAAATTGATGAAGGATCACATGTAATTCGCGAAAATGTTCGGAACCAAGCACGAATGAAACGACAGGTTTTTGCGAACCGTTCGGAGGTTTGCAAAAACCTGTATTTTTCTGCAAAAAAGTTTGAAAAAGGTGTTGACGGGAGGGAGAAGGTGTGGTACTATAACTAAGCTGTCAGCGAGAGATACGAGCTGAGAGCCCACGAACCTTGAAAACGATACATAAGAGAA
>JAEYFO010000218.1 GCA_023402915.1 Bacillota bacterium
TCTGGCGATGTCGTATTACCTCAACACGAGCGCGGGCGCGGCAATCGTGCTTTGCTGCGCGGCGGTGTATTTTGTGACGCTGCCCTTTGTGAGGCGATGAGTGCCATGGAAAAGCAGAAGCAGAGCGAAACGCAGGCGGAAGTCTCCCTGCGGCAGAGCGGCCTGCGCGCCACGCACGCCCGCGTGGCGGTCTTGGAAGAGCTGTCCTGCTGCGACGGGCCGGTCATGGCCGAAGCGCTGCACGAGCGGTGCAATCTGCCCCTTTCGACGGTGTACCGCGTGCTTTCCGATCTGGAAGAGCATGGACTGGCCGAAAAGACGTATGACGAGGCGCACTCCTGCGCACGGTATACCGCAAAGGGACGCGCGCCCTGCTGCGTGTTCCATTGTCTGGGCTGCGAAACGGATGTGACGATCCACATCGAAGCGGCGGAGCAGGCGGCGGAGGAGAAGGGGCGGGCGCTGGGCTTTGAAACGCTGTCCCACAGGATCGAATTGACGGGCTACTGCGCCCGCTGCCGGGAAGCGCAGCGGCAAAACGAGCAAAAAAGCGAACCGGGCATAGCGGGCGGGGCCGGAAGGGACGGCGCGCCGGACGCATAGAAAAGGGGTCTGAGGGTGGAGCAGAAGAAGAAAAAATGGCTGGGCGCGGCGTTCTCGATCGTGCTGACGGCGGCGGTCTCGGCGGCGGTGGCGCTGAGCGTCGATTGGAAAGCCTTTGGCGAAGCGCTGGGGCGGATGGACGTTTGGACGGTGCTGGCGGCGCTTTTGACCTGCCTGCTGGCGCGCGTTGCCTATACGCAAAAGTGGCATCTGGTCTCGCCGGGGCTGAAGCTTTCCGATCAGCTGGTGGCCATGGGCGCGTCGCTCCCGCTGCTGCTTCTGCCCAGCGGCGGGATCTTTGCCGACGCTTCCCGCATCGCCTATTTCAGAAAGCGGGAGGAAAACTATATCGCCGCGTCGTCGGTGGTCATAGACCGGCTGACCATGCCCCTTTCGGTGCTGTGCTTTGCGCTGCCGCTGATGGCGGTGGGCGGCGACGTGCATTTTTCGCTGGCGGTGTATCTGGGCCTTGGGGCGGTGGCCGCGGCGACCATCTGCGCCGTGGCGGTGCTGCTTCATCCCAAATGGTGCGCCGCTGCGATCGAAAAGCTCCGTCCCCTTGAAAACTGGAAGCTGGGCGGAAAGCTCTGCGGCACGCTCCGGCGGACGCAGGCCGCCATGCAGGCCATGGACCTGAGCAGCAGCCGCATCGTGTGCAACGTTTTGATGGGGCTGGTGGGCGACGGGCTCATGGGCGTGGTGTATTTCTGGTTTGGCTGGCGGCTGGGCATCCATATGCCGCCCATCAAATGGCTGTGGGTGTACGCGCTGCCGAGCATTACCACCACCGTCGTGGCCACGGCGGGCGGCCTTGGGGTGCGCGAAGCGACCATCGTGGCGTTTCTGGCGGTGCAGGGTGTGGATTCCGGCCGGGCGATGACGCTGTCGCTGCTGTATACGGCCACGCTGACGCTGACGGCGGCGATCGGCGCGGGGCTGGCGTTTTTCGGGAAAAAGGCGCTGGATCGCCGGAGCGCGCAGCCGCTCTTTCAGGCAGAAGGGGAAGAAGGGGACGAGACGGAACCGGGGGTAAAAGTCCCTTCTGAAATCGAGCCGGATCACGTGTGAGCCGCCGCGCGGCAGGGCGTTTTCAAAAAGAAGAACAGCCTGCGTTGCGGAAAGACGAAACGATCGAAAGACGATTGCCCGTTGACCGGTTTTCCAAAATCTAAAAAAGAAAGAACCTGCCCCTGCTTGCAGGAATGGATGGCTGGCGGCTGGGGGGATGGGAAGGAGCCGCTTTTTATCTGATGCTGATAACCTGCGTGCCAGAGAGAAATTTTTGAGGATTTTGCCGCCCGGGAGCAATATGCGGCAAGGTCAGACCCGGAACACTCGAAACGCGGCAGTTTTTCGTTTTTTGACGGCAAAAACCCGCCCCTGTTTGTAGGGACGGGTGATTTTCTGTATAATGGAGAAAAGGGAATTTCCCCAATGCCGCGCGGGCAATCAGAAAAATTTTCCCGGTTCAAAGACCGAACGCCCGCAAACAGCGCCGGCCTTATTCGCCCTCTTTGGGCGCGTTCGGACGGGGGCCGCCTGGCCTGCGGGGACGGCGCCTGCGGGGACGATGGGGCGCGCTCTCGCCGGTCTGGCCGTTTTGGCCGGGCTGGCCGTTTTGCGGAGCCGAAGCAGCGGTGTTTTGCTGCGGCCGGGGGGCGTTATTGCGCCGGGGCGGACGGCTCTGGCCCTGATTCTGGCCGTCGCCCTGCCCGTCGCGGTTTTGCCGGGGCTGAGAGGAACGGGGGCGATTGCCCGCATTCTCCCGGCGCTCGCGCGGGGGACGATCCTCGCGGCTCTCCCGTGCGCTCTGGCCTTCCCGCGGCTCGCGGGGCGCGCGTTCCCGGCGGGGGCGGGGAGACTGGCCGTCGCGGCTCTGCCGGGCGGACTGCTGCGGGGGGAGGGGCTTTTCGGAAAGCTCGTAGGCTTCCATCGCAGCGTATTCCTCTTCGTCGTTCGGACCGCAGCTGAGATAATCCCGCCAGAGGGAACGGCCTTTTTCGTCGTATTCGTGAACGATGACGCGGGTGGCCTGCTCCTTGGGGACGGGCGCGTATTTGCTGTTGAAATAATAGGCTACCGTCACGACGCCGCCATGGGGGCCGGGGCGGGGGGTAACTTCTTTGCAGGGGCCGGGGGCAGCCTTGTTCATGAAATGGAAACCTCCTCAACTTGAGCGCGCCGCAAACCGGGCGCGTGGACGATACTTCATTATACCACACCGGCGGGCGAATGCAAAGGCTTGCAACAGCCCCGCGCAGCCGGAAAAAACGGAAAACCGGCCGGTAGAAAACGAAAAGAAACGGAGAACACACATGAAGATCGCAGTCATCGGCGGAGGGGCCGCCGGGATGGCAGCCGCCATTGCCGCCGCAAAGCAGGGCGCGGAAGTCACAGTTCTGGAGCAGGGGGAACGGGTGGGACGAAAGCTCCTTTCCACGGGAAACGGCCGCTGCAACTTCACGAACCTTTCCGCAGGCGACCCGGCGCACTATAAAACGGGCGATGAGGCGGCGCTGGCCGCCGTGCTTTCGGCCTGCCCGCCGGCGCGGGCGCGGGCGTTTCTGGAAGAAATGGGCGTGCCTTCCGTCGTGGAAGAGGGGCGGGTCTATCCCCGCTCGTTTCAGGCGGCCGCCGTGGTGGACGCGCTGCGCATGACCATGGCCGAATGGGGCGTGGAAGAGCGCTGCGGCGCGCGGGCGGAGGCGATTTTAAAAAAAAGCAGCGGCTTCCTCGTGCGCCTCGCCTCAAAACCGGGCGAGCGGGAAAAGGCACTCTGGGCGGACCGGGTCGTTGTGACCGCCGGGGGAAAAGCGGCCCCAAAGCTGAGCGGCGGCGGGGATTACGGGCTGTTGACCGCGCTGGGCCATTCCTGCACGGCGCTTTTGCCCGCCCTCTGCCAGCTGCGCACGGAGACCGGCCCCATCCGGGCGCTCAAGGGCATCCGGGTACAGGCGGCGCTGCGGGCGTTTGCGGGAAAAACGCTCCTGCGGGAGGACGTGGGCGAGGTGCTTTTTACGGAGTACGGCCTTTCGGGCATCCCGGCGCTTCAGCTGTCGCTCTTTGTGGGAGAGGTCAAAACTGTCCGGATCGAGATCGACTTTTTCCCGGAACTGGACGAATCCGCGCTGTTTGCGGCGCTGTGCCGCCGGGCGGAGGCGTTTCCGAACCGGACGCTTTCAGAATTTTTTGTGGGAATGCTGCCCAAGCGGGTGGGCGAAGCGCTGTGGAAACGGGCGAAGCAGCCGTCCCTTGAGCAGGCGGCGGGCGCGCTGGATCGGGAAGCGCTGCGCGCTGTGACGGCGCAGGCCAAAGCCTTTTCCTTGCGGCTGGAGGGCGTTCAGCCCTTTGAATCGGCACAGGTGACGGCGGGCGGTGTGCCGCTTTGCGAATTTGGCGAACGGACGATGGAGTCGCGCCTGGTTCCCGGCCTGTTCGCGGCGGGCGAGGTGCTGGACGCGGCGGGCGAATGCGGCGGGTTCAACCTGCATTGGGCGTTCGCTTCCGGGTGGATCGCGGGAACGTCTGCCGGGCAGGAATAGATCGTGCGTTCGAAATTTTTGAAATTTTACGAACAAAAATTCGATGTTCCCCTTGATTTTGGCGAACGAAAGAGGTAATATGAATCAAACGAAAGTTCGCCGAAATTGCGTTCGACTTTTTCGGCCTGAAAGGGGAAGAAACATGAGCAACGGTTGGGGTATGTGGGTGACGTTCTTTCTGCCGGCGTTTCTCGGCGGATTTCTGCTGGGTGGCTCGACGATCTTGATGATGCTGCGTTCCATGCGCAAAAAGAGCCGTGCGCAAAGCCATGCGCCTGCCGCGGCGCGGGTGCGGCGCAAGAACGCTCTGCCCGAGGACGTGCTTCTTCCGCTGGAAGCGCCGGAAGAGGCGGTCTGCCGGATGCGGGCGGCGTGAGCGCGAAGGAGCGGAGGCTTCCTTTTGAAGAACGGAAAAAGCGCGCGGGAAAGGCGTAAAAAGGCCGCTTGCTGCGCGGCGTGCGGAAAGTGCGGCGAAAGAGCGCTGCTGCCCTTTGGAAGGTTTGAAAGTCAAAAATATTTGGCACCCGCAGGGCACACAGCACCCGCAGGGCACACAGCAGGAAACACAGGAAAAATTTGTCTCTTTTCCGCCGGGTGCATGAAGCGCGTTTTGCGGGGCAGAATACTCCTGTAGCCGGTCGGGCGCGAAAGAGCGCTCTGGCCGCAAAGAGTTCAGGGCAAAACACGCCCGGATGATTCAGGTGGCAATGCAACATGAAGAACCAGAAGATCGGATGCAAAGTGGATTCCTGCCAGTTCCATCAGAACGACTGCACCTGCGGTCTGGAGCACATCGAAGTCGAGCCCTGCCCCGGCTGCGGCAGCGGCGAAGCCAAGTAAGCGACGCTCTGCGGAAGCTACCGCTGCCGCTGCGGCAAGTAAGCGGGAGAGGGAGAACGTCAGGGAGCGCCGCCCCCTGCACCCCCTGCAAGGGGACTTTTTCTCAAAAGTCTCCCTGCCCCCAAAAACTTTCAGGGGAAATTGAATTTTGGGAAAATTTCCGGCTGCCCCTCCGATGCAAGGCCGCGAAAAGCAGTCGAGCTTCCGATCAGGGGCAAAAAGGAAATTCGCCCTTGCGATATTCCGCAGAAAGTTTTTGGGAAAAGTTCTCCCGGCAGTTTCAGGGGGAACGACCGGGCGACGGCTCCATACGTCCCGCAGAAGGGCCGCAGGGAGAAGGTTCCGGCAAAGCCGGCAGGTGCGCGAAGAACAGTGCTCGCTTTGCGTCAAACGCCGGTGCTCCAAATCCGTTCGCTGCGTTTCAGCGGACAACTTTCCACAGAAAACCATAGAAAACCTACAATATTCCTGCAAAGCAAAGCCCCGGACGGAGTTGTCCGGGGTTTTGTGTGTTTTGGGAAGGTATTTTCCGCTAACAAGGCGCATACACGGTTCCTGCCGCGTGCCCCAGAGGGGAGAAGGGAGACGGGCAGACTTGTGCCCCGCCGCGTGCTCCAGAGGGGAGAGGGGAGACGAACAGACCAGTGCGCTGCTGCGTGGTGAAAAGGGGGAAAGCGTCCGCAGTGTGCCGTGTGTGGGAGTCTGAAATGCGGGAAAAGCCCCATGGTATTGGCAGCTTTGGCCGGGCTTAGCGGTCGCGGCGGTTGCCGAACAGCAGCATCAGACGCAGCAGCTGCAACACGCTGGCGAGGGCGGCGGCCACGTAGGTCATGGCGGCGGCAAAGAGCACCTTTCGCGCGCCGCGCTGTTCGTCGCCCGTGAGGTATCCGCCGCTTTGCAGGGCGGACAGGGCGCGGTGGCTGGCGTTGATCTCCACCGGCAGGGTGACCAGCTGGAACAGCACGGCCAGACCGAAGAACCAGATGCCCAGGTTCAAAAGGGGCGTCCAGCTGAAGAGGAAGCCGGCCAGCAGCAGCGGCATGGACAGCTGACCGCCGAGATTGGCAAGGGGCACCAGCGCCGTGCGGATCCTGATGGGGACATAGCCCTGTTCGTGCTGCATGACGTGGCCGCATTCGTGCGCCGCGACGCTCACGGCAGACACGGACGAGGAATCGTACACCCCGCGGGAGAGGTTCACGGTGTTATTGCGGGGGTCGAAGTGGTCGGAGAGGGTTTGGCCGCCCGCGGCGATGCGGGTATCGTAGCAGCGGCTTTGGGCGAGCAGGCCGCTGGCCACCTCCGCGCCGGTACGGCCCATCCGGGTCGGGACGCGGGAGTATTTGCGGAAGGTGGATTGGATATAGCCCTGTGCGATCAGGCCCAGCACGGAGCCGAGCACGACAAGCCAGATGGTCCAGTCATAAAACGCGTACAGCATGGTGAAAAAAGTCCTTTCCGGCGCAGCGAAGGGAGTTACGATGGCTTGCGC
>JAEYFO010000249.1 GCA_023402915.1 Bacillota bacterium
TTGGAAAGACGATGGTGAACGGCTGGCCGCGCAGCGAAGTGATCCGGTACCTCGAAACCACCTGCCTGCCGGTATCCCATTCGCCGCAGCAGGTGGCGGCGGGGCTGGTGGGCGCGGGGCGGGATCTGTGCCTCGGCAGCCCGGACGACGACATCACGGTGCTGGCGGCGAAAATGCGCACGCGGCGGACGGTGAACGTGCTGGCCGGGCCGCCTGCGGATATGGCGTGGGACGGGAAGGTGCTCAAGCGGTTTTTCCAGTCGGAAGGGCTGCACATCGTCTGCGGCGGCAGCACGGCGAAGATGGCGAGCCGGTATCTGGGAAAGCCGCTGACGGTCTGTCAGGAGCCGGACGGCTCGGGGCTTCCGGCCATTTCCTATCTCGAAGGGGGCGATCTGGTGACGGAAGGGATGCTCACGCTCCTGCGCACGGTGGAGCTGGGACAGGAATACGCCTCGGGCACGCAGATCGCGCTGGAGCTGCGGGGCAAAACGGACGGCGCGTCGCTGTTGTCCCGCGCGCTCTTCGAGGAAGCGACGGACGTGCTGTTTTTCGCCGGGGGCGCGGCCAACGCGGCGCATACGCGGGAATTGCAGATCAGCCGCCATGCCAAGGCCAACTGCCTCAAGACGCTGGTCAATCTCCTGCGCAGGCAGGGGAGAAGGGTCACGGTGTTGAATTTCTAACTGATTTCGCGAAAATCAGGATTTTCGCGAAGGTTCCGGTTTTCTCTTGTCCTCAGAAAGGACGGCCAGAGAAAACCGCAGGGAACGCTTTCTTTTGTGTGTCACGGAAATTCCATTGAAATTTCCGTGAATTTACCGTTCTTTCCCTGTTCCCTTAATCGGGAACGGCCGGGAAGGAACGCAGAGTACGCTTTCGCCCCTTCGGAGTACAGGCCCACGCAAGGCATCCGTTTCCCCCTCTACCCCTTCGGGGCACAGGTCGGGGCACGCGCGTCGGCAAAACCGCCGAGCCGGAAAAAAGTCAGGGGAGTTCCCCTGACAACCCCCTGCGTTCCCAAGCTGCAAGTGAAATCACGCCAAAAAATTCCAAAAAAACAGCCCCGAAAAAGCGAAGCTGTTTTGTAAAAAATCCTTTTCTATTCTTCCCAAAGAGGGCAGACAAAAGCACTTCCGAATTCTTCGCATTTTTTGAAGAAATCAGCGCTCTATGGCTCCGCGCTTTCTCTTCCCAGCCCCAACAGAAGACAGCCGAAAACTCCCACGGCTTCTTTCCCCACCCTTCAGAGGACAGCCGGAAACTCCCCCGGATTTCATTTTCCTTTGAAAGTTTTTGAGGGGCTTTAGGGGGACTTTTTTCAAAGGTCGTCACCCACAAGGGTGACATTCCACCTTGCTGAAATGCCAAATTTTCAGCAGGAAAATTTGGCAAAAAGTCCCCCTAACGTCTCCCCCTCCCCCTACAGCACCTTTATCTCCCGCAGCTGCGCCCTGCGGGCCTGCCAGTCGGGCAGCAGGGCGGAAAGCACGCGGTAAAAAGCGGGGGAGTGATTGGCCTCGATCAAATGCGCCGCCTCGTGGGCCGCCACATACTCCACGCATTCCACCGGCACGTGCAGCAGACAGGCGTTCAGCCGGATGCGCGCCGTGGCCTTTGTGCAGGAGCCCCAGCGCCCCTTCGTCGTGCGAATTTGCAGCGCCGGCCGCTCCCGCCGCCCCGTTTCGCGGCAGAATTTCTCGAGAATGGGGAAAAACAGCGCTTCACACTGCGCCTTTCGCCAGGCAAAAAACAACGCCCGCGCCGCGCTGCCGTCCGCCGGATCGGGCAGCGTCAAAAGCAGCTTCCCCGCCTCCGCCCCCGCCGGCGGGACAAACGCCCAGCCCGCCGCCCCGCTTTGCAGGGTCAGACAGACCTCCTTTCCCAAATAGGGAAAACGCAGCCCGTCAAACAGCGCCGGTTCCAGGGCGTGAAACGCGCCGTCGCGCTCCAGCTCCGCCTGCGCGCGGCGGATCCAGTCCGCATGGCGCAGCACAAACCCGTCCGCCTCGGCCAGCGTCGCCGCCTGCGGCACGCTCACCACCGCTTCGCCGTTTGGGTGCATCCGGAGATTCAGGTTCTTCACCGGCTTTCGAAACAGCGTGTAAGCGATCTCCCCCAATTCGTCCGAAACCCGGCGTACCGTGCCGGTCTTGGAAGAAGCCGCCGCGGCCAGCACCGGGTTTCCGGCGGAAGAAACCGGCCTTCTGCCGGAAGCGGCCTCCCCTGCGCTCGCGACGGCCAAAGCAGCCGCCCTTCGGGGTTCGGCGCTGCCGGAAAGGACGGTTCGGTTCCCGCCCCTGCCCCGTTCGGTTGGCCCGCCGGACCGGCTGGCTCGAAGCGCTCCGATAGAAAGATCCGGTTTGGTTCCCCTGCTTTGCATTGCTTTTTTCTCCTGAATTTCTCAAAAAAATCGTTCCGCACCCGGCGGCTGATTTATAAAACTCCGCTGCCGCGCTTTCCCGCAGGCAAAAAAGAAGGGCTGTAAAAAGCCCTTCTTTCTGGTGGAAACCGGGGTTAGAACGCCACGAACTGCTTCTTGACGTAGCCGGTATAGGTTTTCGACCCGCTCTTGAAGGTGACCTTGTAGTAATCGCCGCTTTCGCCCGCGATGGTCACCTTGACGTTGTTGGACAGGGTCGCCAGCGCCTTGCCGGAAGAGGAAGCGCTCTTGCGGGCGATGACCTTCAGGTCGGTGTCGCCGGAAGCGATCTTGCCGGTGGAGCCGATGACGTTGGCTGCGGACACGTTGACGGTCAGCGCCTTGGTGGTGGAGCTGTTCTGGAGATAGATGGTGGTGGAACCGGCCTTGAGGCCGACCACGCGCGCCTTGGTGGAGCTGCCCGTGCCGGAGATGGTCACGGCCGCGATGGATTCATCCGCCGCCCAGACCCTGGTCAGGTTGGACATGCTCAGCAGCTTGGCCTTGCCCACGGAGGTGGAGAAGGTCTGGCTGGGAGCGGGCAGGCTGCTGTCCGAGCCGGTGTTGGAGCCGGATCCGGTAACGGTGATGGTGACGGAGCCGGTCTTGCCGGTGCGGGTGGCGTAGGTCAAAAGGGCCGTGCCCGCAGCCATGCCGGTGATCTGGCCGCTGTTGGTGGCAGTGGCGACGGCGGGGTTGGAGCTGGTGCAGGACGTGACGATGTCGCTGCCCGCCATGAGCCAGGCCGTTTCGCCCACGGCGATGGTGGACTTGGTCAGCGTGGCGCCGCCGGTGGTGGGGCCGCGCCCCGCCCCCCCCGGGGAGGGGGAGACGCCCCCCCCCG
>JAEYFO010000339.1 GCA_023402915.1 Bacillota bacterium
CATCTGCACCGCGTCCGGATCGCCGCCTTCCCGGTAGCGCTGCCACGCCTCCCGAATGGCGGGATCCTCCTGCGGGAATCGCCCGTCCACCTGGAAGAGCAGATTGCCGCCCGCAGTGATCTCCTCAAACTGGCCGGCCAGCGCCGGATGCTCTGCCGCGCTTTCCGGCTGCCACGTGTCAAAAAACGCAAGGATCGCCCGGGCAGCGGGAGAATCCACGCCGTCCAGCACCGCATGATGCAGCGCTGCCGCCGCCAGAAAGCACTCCTTGCTGCGCTCCGGCTTGCCCTTTTGATCCGCGCTGAGCAGATACGCGGAATTGTCCCACAAAAAATTAGCTGCAACGCCCGCTGTGCGCTTCACCGCCGCGGGCAGAATCCATGTATTTGGTCGAAGGACGCTCTTCTTCCCCGATGGTTCTTCGTGCATGGTGGGAACGACCTGTCTGAGCGCGCCGCCTTCGTCGATGCACAGCGCAAAGCTGATCTTCGCGGGCGACCAGCCCGGTTCGGCAATGTCCCCGCGTGCAAGCAGATCCTCATAATACCGCGTCAACGCCTGAAGGATCATGCTTTCACCTCCCCGCTGTCCGGCGAGGGCACTTCGAGCACGCCGTCCGTCATGCTGGCGCGGAAGAACTTCGGCACGATGTTTTCCGGATCGCTGTAGTCCATGTCCCACAGCATCCAGCCCAGATCGCGAACGCCCTCCAGCTCCTTGGGGCAGGCAGGCGGCTGCGCGCAGCGGCGAAAGTGCGCCGGAAATTCCCGCGTGCCCAGATAGGGCATGCTGTAGCACTGACCCCGTTCCAGCCGGCGCTTCATGATGTCCTGAAACTTTCCGGAATTGTCGCCGGGCGCAGCTTGCGCCGTCATTTCAAAATGCGCCTCGATCACATAGCGAACGTCCCGCAGCACCATGGCCGCCCGCTGCTGAATGCTTTCCGGCGTGGCCAGATACAACTCTCCCTGCCCCTTTTCCATGACAGATTTGACCTTTCGCGCGCTGATGGTGTCCTTCACCTCATTGCGGCGAATGTTCGTAAAGCGGATGGGACTGCACACCTGAATGCGGTCAATGACCCACCGGAGCCCCGGGTGCCAGTAAATGCTTTCCAGCAGCCCGCGCGCCGCCGAAGGCGTCATCACGTCGTAGCTGACGCGCTCCGTCTTCATTTCCGGCCGGGTAAAGCAGGCGTAGTCCCCCCAGACTTCCACCTGGATTGCCATGGAGATCATTCCTTTCCTTCTAAATATGATTCCAGTATACAGCGTATTCAGACAAAAATAAATACATTTCATCTGTTTTTTGTCTGTTTTTCACCAATTGTCGAATACAATCGACAGCTATTTTCTATTTTGTTGCAGTAATTCCGTCATTTTCGACAAATTCCTCCCTTGTTTCGGAAATCAATCTGCCAAACGGTTTCGCAGCAACATATTTCACACAAAAGGCGGCCATAAACCGCCTCTGTGCTTTTCGTTCTGCCTGTTCAGATAAACTCCGCCTTGCCGCTCTCCGGCTCCATGGTCAGACCCATCGTTTCGCTGTAGAGCGTTCCATCGGTCAAAATTGCACTGTTTCCGTCCAGCAGCGGATTTTCCCGCGCCGTTTGCACCGCGCCCGCTTCACAGAGTTTTTGAAAATGCTGCTCGTAAACGGACACGGCGTAGCGCCCCAGCCTGCGGTACAGCGTCCGGGAACATTCTCCCGCTTCCAGCCGTTCGATCAGCGCCGCGCCCTCGCCGTAGGGGATGTAGATCGTATGGGTGTTGTTTGCGATCAGATGAAACTCCCCTGCCACCGTGCGGAAGGGCAGCTCGCAGCCCGAAACGCCTTTTTCAAACGCTGAAACAACGCCGTTTTTATCCAGCGCTTCCCCGCTGAAGCCCCGCAGTCTTGCAAAGTACTGTCCCATCGTCTCCGGTGCGCCGGGATCGTGTCCGCCCTCCAGCGCTCCCCGCGCAGCGCCCACTGCCGTTCGAAACAGCACCGGCGGCTGCTCCGTCCGCTCGAACATCGTCACGACGCTTTCGTCCGCCGGACGCTTGCCCTCCCGGTTGCACCGCCCCGCCGCCTGCAAAACGGAATCCAGCCCCGCAAGTTCGCGGTAGACCGCCGGGAAATCCACGTCCACGCCCGCCTCGATCAGCGATGTGGACACCACCCGGCAGGGTCTCCCGTCGCTCAGCCGCTGCCGGATCTCCCGAAGGAGCGCCTGCCGCTGCGCGGGAACCATCAGCGTCGAAAGGTGGAAGCTGCCCTCCTGCGGCAGCAGGGAAAATAGATTCTGCGCGGCTTTTCGGCTGTTGACGACGCAAAGCACCTGCTCGTGTTCCGCCAGCTGCTTCGCCAGTTCTTCATCCTCCAAAACGCCCGCCTGCCGGAAGGTCACGCGGCGAAATTTTTCATAAAGCTCCGCCGTCTGCGGGCAAATTTCCGTCGTGCGGCAGCTGGGCGCATACGCGCGCAGCAGATCGTCCAGCGACGGCTGCGTCGCCGTACACAAAACCACCGTGGAGCAGAACTGCTCCGCCAGTGACGCCATGGCTGCCACGCAGGGACGAAGATGCGACAGGGGCAGCATTTGCGCTTCGTCGAAAATCACGACGGCGTCGGCGAGGTTGTGGAGCTTTCGGCAGTGGGAAGAACGGTTGGCGTACAGCGATTCAAACAGCTGCACCGCCGTCGTCACCACGACGGGCATGTCCCAGTTTTCCGCGGCCAGCGCCTTTCGAATTTCCTCCGGCGGCGCGCCGTCCGAAAGGTCAAACTGCACGCCGCAGTGGTGCTCAAGCACATTGCCTTCGCCGAGAATATCCCGAAACACCTTGGCGTTCTGCTCGATGATGGAGGTGTACGGAATGACGTAGACCACCCGTTTCATGCCATGCTTTGCGGCGTGGCGCAGCGCAAAGGCCAGCGACGCAACGGTTTTTCCGCCGCCGGTGGGCACGGTGAGCGTATAGACGCCCCGCGGCTTTGCGCCCGCTTCGAGGCAGGTGTTCAAAATATCGCAGCGCAGCCGGTTCAGCTCGTTTTGCGGGTTCTGCCAGGGTTTGACGTATTCTTCCAGCCGCTCCAGCAGCACCGGGATCGTATCGCAGCCGCCCCGCCCCCGCTCGCCGTTCATAAACCGTTCCGTGTCCAGAAAGTCCGCGGCCACCAGGCAGGAATAAAGCATCCGCGTCCAGAAAGAAGCTGCAAGGG
>JAEYFO010000350.1 GCA_023402915.1 Bacillota bacterium
GAGGGAGACATCGTCAGCGTCGATGTGGGCGCCATCTATGAAGGCTATCACGGCGACGCAGCCCGGACCTACCCGGTCGGGACGATCTCTCCGGAGGCGCAGCGGCTGATCGACGTGACCCGTCAGAGCTTCTATGAAGGCATCAAGTTTGCAAAGCTTGGATACCGTCTGGGAGATCTGGGCGCGGCCATCCAGTCCTGCGCCGAGGCGGCGGGCTATTCCGTGGTGCGTGAAATGATCGGCCATGGCGTGGGAAAGAATCTGCATGAGTCCCCCGACGTGCCCAACTACGGTCACGCCGGTCACGGACTTCGCTTTCAGGAAGGAATGACCATTGCGGTCGAGCCCATGATCAACGCCGGCACCCGGCACATCAGGCAGCTCGACAATGGCTGGACGATCGTAACGCTTGACGGAAAGCTTTCCGCCCATTACGAAAACTCCATCGCCATCACCGACGGCGAGCCTGTCATTTTGACGCGCTCGTGAGCAAGGGGGTCTTCCGTGAAGAGAATGACCGCTGAACCGGGACGTTTTGCGCTTTCCAAGGCGGGCAGAGACAGGGATCGGTGCTTCCTCATTCTGGACGTGATCGACGAACAGTTCGTCACAGTGGTGGACGGCAGGCTCAGAAAGCTCAGCCGCCCCAAAAAGAAAAAACTGATGCACCTGCGGCTCAAGCCGCAGCTGGCGCAGGAGTTTCTCCAGAAGCGGGAGCAGGGCACGCTGCTTGACAGCGACGTGCGCCGCGCGATCGATTCCTTCTGTGCTGAAAATACGATTCCAGCGATTGAGAATTAAGGAGGAGACAGCTTGTCAAAGCAAGATGTTATCGAAGTTGAAGGCAGAGTGACGGAAGCGTATCCCAACGCTGTCTTTGAGGTGGAACTGCAAAATGGCCATAAGGTGCTCGCCCACATTTCCGGCAAGCTCCGCATGAACTTCATCCGGATCCTTCCGGGCGACAAAGTGACCATCGAGCTCTCTCCCTACGATTTGACGCGCGGCCGGATCACCTGGCGCGCCAAGAGCTGAAGCAGCTGTTCCTACCGATACCCGTCATCAGCCTATAAGGAGGTAAACCAAGATGAAAGTCAGGCCGTCCGTAAAGCCGATCTGTGAAAAATGTAAGATCATCAAGCGCAAGGGCCGCGTGATGGTCATTTGCGAGAACCCCAAGCATAAGCAGAAGCAGGGCTAAATGCTGTGGGGTTCGCCCCATGCAATGTGCCTTTGCAGCTGTCGCACCAACAACTCTTGCGCGGTGCGGCTGCCCCGTTTGGGGAATCCGCGCAATTTCCATAGAATCGAAATGACCTTTCAGGAGGTGTAACAACTACATGGCTCGTATTTCTGGTGTGGAACTGCCCCGAGACAAGCGGGTAGAAATCGCCCTGACCTACATTTTCGGCATCGGCCGCAAAACCGCCAACGATATCCTCGCCGCCACCGGCGTTGATCCCGACACCCGCGTGCGCGACCTGTCCGAAGCTGACGAACATAAGCTGAGGGAATACATCGACCATCATCTCAAGGTCGAAAGCGACCTGCGCCGTGAAGTTTCTCTCAACATCAAGCGCCTGGTGGAAATCGGCTGCTATCGCGGTGTGCGCCATCGTCGCAACCTGCCCGTTCGCGGCCAGAAGACCAAGACCAACGCCCGCACCCGCAAGGGTCCCAAGCGCCTGGTCAGCAAGAAGAAGTAAGAGGGAGGGATAAGCAACCATGGCTAAAGCCAACCCCAAGATGAAAAAGGCTACGCGCAAGCGCCGCGAGAAAAAGAACATTGAGCGTGGTGCCGCCCACATCCGCTCTTCTTTCAACAACACGATGGTGACCATCACCGATACCCAGGGCAACGCTCTTTCCTGGGCTTCCGCCGGCGGCCTCGGCTTCCGCGGTTCCCGTAAGAGCACTCCCTACGCCGCCCAGATGGCTGCGGAAACCGCCGCCAAGGCTGCGATGGAGCATGGCCTGCGCACGGTGGAAGTGTACGTCAAGGGCCCCGGTTCCGGCCGTGAAGCCGCGATCCGCGCGCTGCAGGCTGCCGGTCTTGACGTCAACATGATCAAGGACGTCACCCCCATTCCCCACAACGGTTGCCGCCCGCCCAAGCGGAGAAGAGTGTAAGGAGGAACAAGCACTATGGCAAGATATACTGAATCCGTATGCCGTCAGTGCCGCAGGGAAGGCCAGAAGCTCTTCCTCAAGGGCGATCGCTGCTACAGCGGTAAGTGCGCTTTCGACAAGCGGCCCACCCCTCCCGGACAGCATGGCGCTGGCCGCAGGAAGGTTTCCGAATACGGCACGCAGCTGCGTGAAAAGCAGAAGACCCGCCGTGCGTATGGTGTATTGGAATCCCAGTTCAGGAAATACTATGAAAAAGCTGCCCGTGAAAAGGGCATCACGGGCGACAACATGCTCCGCATGCTGGAACAGCGTCTGGATAACGTCGTGTATCGTCTCGGCTTTGGCGATTCCCGTCCCCAGGCTCGCCAGATGGTCAACCACGGTCATGTGACGGTCAACGGCAAGAAGGTCGATATTGCTTCCTTCCAGGTTTCCGTTGGCGATGTGATTTCCGTCAAGGAACGCAGCAGGGATATCGACAGGCTCAAGGAGCTGCGCGAAAACGGCCTTGGCAGGCCCGTTCCCAAGTGGCTGGAGCTGGATGCCGCGAACCTGACTGGCAAAGTCGTCGCTCTTCCGGAGCGTGAGGACATTGACCTCAACATCGAGGAGCATTTCATTGTCGAGTTGTACTCCAGGTAAGCCGCGAGTGTCATCCGCCGCCCTCAAAACGACAACAACTAGGAGGGTTGTAACGCATGATTGAAATCGAAAGGCCGAAGATCGACTGTGAAGTTGCCGACGATAAGTACGGCAGGTTTGTCGTTGAGCCTTTGGAGCGTGGATTCGGCACCACGATGGGAAATTCCCTGCGCCGCGTGCTGCTTTCCTCGCTGCCTGGAGTCGCTGTTACGTCCATCAAGATCGACGGTGTGCAGCATGAGTTCACCACCATCCCCGGCGTCAAGGAAGATGTGACCGAGATCATCCTCAACCTCAAGAC
>JAEYFO010000353.1 GCA_023402915.1 Bacillota bacterium
CGCTACATCAACGATTCCAAGGGCACGAACCCCGACTCTACCGTCAAGGCGGTCGCGGCCATGACCCGTCCCACGGTGCTCATGCTGGGCGGTTCGAACAAAAACAGCGACTATTGCCCGGTGTTTGAAGCGTTCGACGGCCGGATCAAGGCGGTCGTGGCCTATGGCTTTACGGCGGATCAGATCCTGCGCGACGCGAAAAAGACGGGATATACCGCCATCCATCACTGCGATGGAACGTTTGAGGACGCGGTGAACATGGCGCATTCTCTGGCCGGGCCGGGCGACAACGTCCTGCTTTCCCCGGCGTGCGCCAGCTATGATATGTTCAACCATTTCGAGGAGCGGGGCGACCGCTTCAAGGAGATCGTCCGGAAATTTTAGCGGCCGGCGCAGCGCGAAAAGCGAAGCGCCCGGCGGAAAGGAGCGGCATGGCCAGAGTGGAGCAGCGCGCCCAGCAGAGCCGGAAAAGGCCCAAACAGGGGCGCGTGGATTACGCGGTTCTGGGGACGACCATCGGGCTGATCGCCTTTGGCCTGCTGATGCTGTTCAGCGCCAGCTTTTACTATGGGCAGAACCGCTTTGGCGACGGCTACTATTACATTGAAAAACAGCTTCTCGGCATCGCCATCGGCGCAGTGGCAATGTTCTTCCTCGCCAGGATCGATTATCATTTTTGGCTGCGCTGGTGGTGGGTGATCTATGCGGCGGGTATCGTGATATTGCTGCTGGTCTGGGTGCCGGGCATCGGCATTTCCAGCAACGAAGCCACCCGCTGGGTCAAACTGCCGGGCGGCATCCAGTTTCAGCCGTCCGAACTGACAAAATACGCTCTCATCATCGCCGTGGCCGCCAAAGTGCAGAAGCTCGGCCCGGCGCGGATGCAGAGCTTCGGCAAGGGCGTCGTGCCCATTTTGCTGCTGATGGCGCCGGTGGGCGTTTTGATCCTGCTTCAGCCCAATTTCAGTATGCTGGCCATCTTGGCCATCGCCTGCTTCATCATGCTGATGATGTCCGGCGTTCAATGGCTGCAAATCGGCGTTCTGGCCGGGGCGGGCGTGGGCGCAGGCTCCGTTTTGATGCTGGCCAAGGGCTATCGCGCCAACCGCGTCAGCGGCTTTCTCGATCCGTGGAACGACCCGAACGCCCATCAGCTGCGCCAGTCGCTCATCGCGTTCGGTTCGGGCGGCCTCTGGGGCAAGGGGCTGGGCGCGAGCCGGCAGAAATTCCTGTTTTTGCCCTATGGCGAAAGCGACATGATCTTTGCCATCATCGCCGAGGAGCTGGGCTTTGTGGGCGCGGCGGCGCTGCTGGCAGCCTATGTGTTTCTGTACGCCCGGTGCTTCCGCATCGCCATGCGCTGCCCGGATGCGGGCGGCAGCCTGCTGGCGGGCGGCGTGACGACGCTGCTGGCGCTTCAGACGCTCGTCAACGTCGGCGTGGCCACCGGTTCAATCCCCACCACCGGACAGACCCTTCCGTTTATCAGCGCGGGAACCACCTCGATCGTCGTGTGCATGGCGGTCATGGGGCTGATTCTGAATGTGTCCCGTTCCTGCAATTCCAAATAAAAAGCGGCTGAAAAAACGGCGGAAAAAACGGCGGCGCGCCGGAAAGCGCTTCGTGGTTTTGAAATTTCTGAAAGAAACATGCGCCGGATTTTTTCGGCTTTTTTGCCCGGAGTTTTTCCTGCGTGGAACGCAGCGGCGGACTTTTGCATAGGTATGTGGTATGTCAAAAGGCCGGAGGTGTTCCTCAATGGAGAAGATCTGTGTTGCCGGCGGCCGGCCCCTTCGGGGGCTGACCCGTGTTCACGGCGCGAAAAACGCCGTTTTGCCCATTTTGGGCGCGGTGCTGCTGGCCGCAGGGCCGGTTTCCATCCGCAACTGCCCCGATCTTTCCGACGTGCGGAAAATGTGCGCCATTTTGACCCATCTGGGCTGTGGCGTGGAGTTTTCGGGGGATGTTCTGACGGTCGATCCCACGGCGGCGCGCTGCCATGAAATGCCGGAGGGCCTTTCCAAAGAGCTGCGCTCCTCGATCTTCATGCTCGGGCCGGTGCTCGGACGGTTTCAAAAAGCGAAATTTACCTATCCGGGCGGCTGCGAGATCGGCGCCCGGCCCATCGATCTGCATCTTCAGGGCCTGCGGGCGCTGAATGTGGAAGTGATAGAGGAGGGCGGAGCGATCCTGTGCGACGGTTCCGCCATGCGCGGCGCATCCATCCATCTGGATGTGCCCAGCGTCGGCGCAACGGAAAACCTCATGATGGCGGCGGTGGCGGCCAAAGGGACGACCGTGCTGCACAATGCGGCGCGGGAGCCGGAGATCGCTGCGCTCGCGGGATTTTTGCAGCGTCTGGGCGCGTCGGTTCGCGGCGCGGGAACGTCTGCCATCACCATCGAGGGCGGAAGAGCGCTGGGCGCGGCGGACTGCTTCCTCATGCCCGACCGGATCGAAGCGGGAACGCTGCTGGCGGCCGGGGCGATCACCGGCGGCGATGTGCGCATCAGCGGCCTTGTGCCGGGACATCTGAACGCGGCGCTGGCCAAATTCCGGCAGTGCGGCTGCCGCCTTGACGTAGGCGAGCAGGAGATCCGTCTGCGGGGGCCGAAACGACCCAAAGAGCTTTCCCGGATCGACACGCTGCCCTATCCGGGCTTTCCGACCGATTTGCAGGCGGTGTTTCTGGCGCTTTCCACTGTGGCGGACGGCGTCTCCGTGCTGGTGGAAAACGTGTTTGAGAACCGGTTCCGGACGGCGGCGGAGCTTTTGCGCATGGGCGCGTCCATCACCGTGCGCGACAGGACGGCCATCGTGCGCGGCGTGCCCGGTCTGACAGGCGCGGCGGTGGAAGCGCATGACCTTCGCGGCGGCGCGGCGCTGGTGCTTGCAGGGCTGCGGGCGGAGGGAAGGACAGAGGTTTCCCGGGCGGGGCTGATCGACCGGGGATACGAGAACATCGAACGGACGCTTGGGGCGCTGGGCGCGCAGGTTTGGCGCGAACCGGCGGCGGCGCAGGCGCACAAGAACGCGAAAGGTACGGCGGATGAAGCGTAGAAATGGAAAACCGAAGCGTCGCAGGCTCAGGCTGTTCGGCGTGATCTTGCTGCTGCTGGCCGTGCTGTGCGCCGCCGGATTTTTGGGCTACCGGTTTTTGCGGGTGACGGTCATTCAGGTCGAGGGCAATCGAACCGTTTCAAACAGCGCGATCATCGAGCGTTCCGGCATTGCCCTTGACGAGCATCTGCTCACGCTGAAGAAAGACAAGATCAAACAGCGCATCGAAGAAGATCCCTATCTCATTTTGAAAAACATTTCTTTTCACCTGCCCGGCACGGTGGTGCTCACCGTGGAAGAGCGGGAGGTCGAAGCTGTGGTACAATATCTGGAGAGAGCCATTTTTATCGACAGGACAGGGCGCGTGCTGGACATCCGCACGGGCGCCGATCTGACGGGCATTCTCGTCGTCAAGGGCGTCGCCGTTTCGGGCTGCGCCGTGGGCGAACAGCTGGCGGTGTACGACGAGTATCAGCTCGAAGCGCTGGAGGTGCTCTTGGAAAACCTGGTGAACGGCGGCCAATACAGCCGCTATGCCGAAGCGGATTTTACCAACGTCATGGACATCGTTTTGACGACGCACGAGGGCATGGTCGTGCGCATCGGTCAGGCGTACGATCTGGAGCGCAAGCTCCTTCTGGCCGACAGCGTCATTGCAGAGCTGAACGGCCAGGGCGTCCGGAAGGGCACGCTTTCCGTCACGGACAGCGCGGCGGCGGCCTATGCTCCCGAGCCCACCCCCACGCCAATGCCGGAAGAAACGCCTTCCGGCGGAGAAGGCGAAGCGGCTCCGGAGAATACGCCGGAAGAAGAGGAGGAACCCATCATGCCGGAGGAGGGCGACCTTCTGGGAGAACCCGAAGAGGGGGCGGAGGATTGAGCGCAGGCGCGCGGAAAAGAAGGGCTGCCTTGCGAACGGATGCCGAAAGAGACAACAAACCTGCGCGCGAAAGCAGGAAAAACAGAAATTTTTATGAAAATCTGCTCGAAAAGCCATAGAATTAAGGAAATTACCAGTTTTTTCAAAGGGGATATGGTAATAGAATTGATTTTGCGGTATGATTATAAATTAGAATCCATCTATGATCGCGCCTTTTGCCGGAGCGGGCGGTTCGCCCCCGGCAGGGGGATCGTTCCGCGCGGAAAAGGAGCCGGACGGCAGGGCTTTTTCGCCGCAGGACGATAAAAGTATGAAAGCAGTAAAACACGAAAAGCCGGACAGCCCGGCAGGAGAAGCATATGAAACAGCCGGAAGTCATCCTCGACTTTGGCAGCTCCAAAGTGGTCTGCATGGTCGGGTCGTGCAGCGACGAAGGGCGTTTTGAAATTTACGGCATCGGCGTAAACGAGCACAAGGGCCTCAAGAAAAAGAAATTTCTGGACGAGCCCGGCCTGCGCCTCGCCGTACAGAACGCCATCGACGCGGCGCAATCGGAAGCAAAACGAAAGATCCGGGCGGTTCACGTGGGTGTGCCCGGCCCGTTCCTGAAGGTGGAATGCAGCCAGTTTGAGCTGCTGCTCGGCGAAGAACCCCGGGCCATCACGGCCGGCGATATGGACAACCTCATGGAGGCGGCCATCGCGGCGCAGGAGCCCCCGGCGGGCTACGAGCGGGCGCTGAGCGTTCCGTTTTACTACCGGGTGGACGGCAGCCCGCGAAGCGCCATGCCCATCGGCGTGACGGGAAGGACGCTCTGGGCGTCGGTCTCCCACCTCTATATCGAGCAGGCGTTTGAAAATTTCATCAGGGACATGCTCGACGAGATCGGCGTGGAAGCGCTCTCGTTCATGGACGCGGCGGCGGCCGGGGCGAACATGCTCCTCCCCGAGCGGGCGCGGCACGAAGAAGCCGTGGCGGTGGACGTTGGATACCTCCACACGGATGTGCTTTTGATGCGCAATTCCGCCTGCATCTACCGCACGACCCTCCCGGTCGGCGGGGCGCATATCGCGTCGGACATTTCCTATATTCTGGAAATTTCCCCAAAGGAAGCCGAGTCCATCAAGCGCCGCCATGCCTTTGCGCTCGATTACGCCGGGCAGACCGTGTCCTGCCGTCTGGCGGACGGGACGATGGAAACCATAGTATACGAGGACATTCAGGACATAATAGAGGCAAGAGCCAGAGAAATGGCTGCGATGGTGGGCGACGCGATCCGGAAGTCCCCGGCAAAGATCACGCCGGACACCACGGTCTATCTTTCCGGCGGCGGCCTTGCCATGATGCGGGGCAGCCGGGAAATGTTTCAGGCGAACAGCGGGTTCTGCACGGTGACCGATCTGCCGTGGATGCCGCGCTGCCGCACGGAAAACTTTGTCAGCGCCTACGGAATGCTCGATTATGTCTGCCACAGCGAATTGGGGCAGGAAAAAAAGAACTCCTGGAAAGACAGCCGCATCGTGCAGTTTTTGATCAATTTCTTCAGCAAATAAGGGGGATCACACCATGTTGGAATTTGAAGTTGAAACGGGCCAGTTCGCCCAGATCAAGGTCATCGGTGTCGGCGGAGCCGGCAACAACGCAGTCAACCGCATGATCCAGTATGGCCTCAGCGGCGTGGAGTTCATCTCCATCAATACGGACAAGCAGGCGCTGTATCTTTCCCGCGCCAACGAAAAGATCCAGATCGGCGAAAAGGTCACCAAGGGCCTGGGCGCCGGTGCGCTTCCCGAAGTGGGCACAAAGGCCGCCGAAGAGAGCCGCGACGAGATCATCGCCGCCATCAAGGGTTCCGATTTGGTGTTCATCACCGCCGGCATGGGCGGCGGCACGGGCACGGGCGCAGCGCCCGTCATCGCCCAGTGCGCCCGGGAGCTGGGCATATTGACCATCGGCGTCGTGACAAAGCCCTTCAGCTTTGAAGGCCGCCGCAGGATGCAGAACGCTGAAAACGGCATCGAGCAGCTCAAGCAGTCCGTCGATACGCTGGTCATCATCCCCAACGAGCGCCAGCTCGCCGTGGTGGGCC
>JAEYFO010000001.1 GCA_023402915.1 Bacillota bacterium
AAAGAAAATTTCCCGGCGGATCCTCCATGCGCGACAGCGTAAAACGCTCCGGGGCGAGGGGGCTGCGGTATCGTGCCTGCGGCAGCTCCTCGTTTGCGCCGGAGATGAAATTGAAAATCGTTTGGGAAAAGTGTTCGAAAAGGATTGGCTGCGCGGGCGCTTTTTGAAAGAGTGAACCTCAAAAGAGTTTGAAAATTCGAAAGTGTTTTGCGGCCTGAAAAGACACAGTCCTCCCGTCAGGGCAAATCAGAAACGGTTTCGCTCTGCCTTGCGTCCCCGCTCAAAAAGGCGGGGGCGCTTTTTGCTGTTTGCGGGAGAAGCGCTTTTCAAAGGGCAGCCGAAAATGCAGGGAGCAGCGCGCTGTGGCGGGAGAGGCGGTTTTTCAAAAGCTGCTGGAAACAAATCGCGCACTATGCCGCGCGGTTTCGGATTTTTTTAACGTTCCGGTTCATCAGATGGCGGCCAATGTGCCGGTAAACAAAGGCTTTGAGTGGCGAAAGCTGCTGATGATGCTCCCGAAGCAGCGCATCCGGGCTGTCGTAGCAGCCGAAATCCTGCGTGATGCCGGCGCTCTGGATATAGGTGTTGCAGCGGTCAAAGTCAATCACGGGACGCCGGAAATCGGAAACGGCCACGCCGTAGCCGCAAAACGCCCCGGCGCAGGAAGAAAACTGACGTTGCAGCTGGTCAAGGTAGGGCTTGTCCAAAATGAAAGCTTCCAGCTCATACCACTGTCCTTCCAGAAGCACTTCCACCCAGCTGTGAAAAACCTGCCTGGGCGCAAGGCGGTACACAAGGCCGGTCATGGCGCCTTTTTGCAGGGCCTTGTCGATCGTGAAACCGTGGACGCGGCAAGGGACGCCGCAGGCGCGCAGCAACGCCATGAACAGCGTGCCCTTGGTGTTGCACTGACCATAGCCGTCGGCAAGTACGCGGGAAGCGGGAATGCTGTCGTCCACGTTATAGCCGAACAGAATGTCATCCCGCACAAAATTATAAATGGCGCGGATGCGTTCAAAGGGCGGCAGAGCGTCCCAGCGGCGATCGGCCAGCAGCGTCTGGATTTCCGGGTCAGAATAGTCAAGCATGGGCGTTTCGGCCAGCAGAGCCTGGGTCGGTCCGTTCATCGGTTCCTCCGTTTTCTTCAAAAAGCGTCGTGATCCTGCTCGCGCCATTCCTGCACGGCGCGTGCCGTGAGCCGATCGATTTCCAGACGGGTCTGTCTGCATTCGTCCGGATGGGCTTTTGCGCTGCGGAAAAACCGCCCCAGCAGGAAGGAAATGCCAAAGGGCAAAATGCAGCGCACGATGCCCTCGGGAAAGATCAGATGGGTTCCATAGCGGAAGCTATGCGCTTCATAATTTTTGCAGCCGTGCGCGTCCAGCCGCGCGCGCATCTGCCGGATATAGCGCGCCGTGGGCCAGAGCGTATCGTCCTCCGCGCCGAACAGCATCAGCTTTCCGGGAATATTCTCCACGGGAATGCGGGCGTTTTCGGGAATCCCCAGCGCTTCGACATGGGCAAACAGCGGCAGGCCGGTCAGCTCCCCGGCGTCTTTCGTGGCCTTGCCGTAGCAGAGGGCGTGATATTCTTCCGGCGATAGGCCAAAGGGCGCATAAGGAACGGGCTGGCCCTTTCGCGACAAAGTGGATTCGTTCGGCGCGGGCCATTCGGAAATTCCGCCGCCTTTCTTTCCATTATAATAGCCCTGCATGACGAAATCCGAAGGCGTATAGGCCAGCACCAGCGAAAAGACCGGCAGCTGCGCCGCGATGGTCAGCGCCAGCATTCCCGTGGCCGAAGCGCCCATGATGCCGAAAGAGCGCACGCCGCGCCCCCGCAGCCAATCGAGCGCCGCTTCCACGCATTCGAGCGGAAAGCTGTGAAGGCCGGGGTCGGCCTGGCCGTTTTGCGCCGGAGGGATGGCGAGAAAGGCGCAGCCCAGCGCGTGAAAATACCCTGCGCAGGCGCGGATCAGCACGCCGCGGGACTGGCCCACCAGCAAAATGGCGTGGGTCGATGAAGCGGCGGCGGGAAAGTACGTCCAACGATAGCCGCCGCAGGAGATGGTTTCCCTGGAAAGCATGGGGGAGACTCCTTTTTGAAAAGTTTGAAAACAGAAATTTAGTGAGTTAGCGCAAACTAATCACAATAACAGTATACTTGAACCAAGGGTGGAATTCAACACAGGCGCGGCACACATTTTTCGAACGGGTCAAAAAGGAACGCTTGCGGCGCGAAGAAACCCGTGGTAGAATGAGAAAAATTATCTGAAAACGCTGTTCAAAAAGACATTGAAGCGGCGGAAAAAACAAAAGAAACTTTCTGCGCGCCATTCAAACAGGAGAGGGAAAGGAGAAAAACATGCCCTATTACGCCCATGTTCGAGAATCGGAACAAACAGGCCGGACGGAGTATCAGACCGTGGCGGAGCATCTGACGGGGACGGCGGAGCTGTGCCGCGCGTTTGCGTCTGCCTTCGGAGCGGAAGAGTACGGCGAGCTGGCAGGCTTGATCCACGACGTTGGAAAATGCACGGAGGGATTTCAGAACCGGCTGCTGCGGGGCGGGCCGAAGGTGGATCACGCCACGGCGGGAGGGATTTTGTGCGCGCGGCGCAATCAGGCGTATCTTGCCGGGTGCGTCGCAGGGCATCACAGCGGTCTGCCGGACTTTGGAAACATGAAGCAGGATCAGCCGGGGGAGCCCACGCTGTTCGGGCGGCTGAAAAAGGGTCTTGCGGGAAACTATCTGGAGAGCTGCGGCGAAAGCGGCGCGGTGCTGCCGGAAAAAACGCCCGCGGAACCGCGGTTTCGCAGCGCCCTTGCCG
>JAEYFO010000094.1 GCA_023402915.1 Bacillota bacterium
GACCGCCGCTGTTATTTGCTGCAAAAACCCGCCGCCCGCGTCCGAACTCTTTTCAAGACTTCTCTGCGCTTTGCCGCCAAACCCCTTCTTTTTGTCAAACGTCTTTTCCCGCCCGCGGCCTTCGCGATCCGCCAACCGCCCTTCCCGCTTCCGGCTGCGTCTCCTTCTTTTCCCTTAGGATACGCCGGAGCGCGCCGCCCGATTCCCGCTTTGTTTCGCGCCCGTTTCTTCCTTTTTCCCACTTTTCCCAAAATGTTCCGAACCCTTTGCGTCTTTGGCGCTCTGGCGGTATAATAAGACCCGTCAAACCAGACTTCGGAGGAACCAGGATTGCATCAGTACGACATCATCGATTTTCACAACCATATTTTCCCCGGAAAGATCGTCCGCAAGGCCGTGGACGCCATCGGCGCGTTCTACGCCTCGGCCATGGAGGGCGTCGGTTCGCCGGAGGATCTGCTTGCCGACGGAAAAAAGGCGGGTATCTCCCGCTTTGTGGTGCATTCCGCCGCCACGACCCCGGCGCAGGTGCAGCATATCAACGAATTCATCCATGACGAAGCCCAAAAGCACCCGGAATTCATCCCCTTCGCCACGCTCCATCCCTTCATGGACGACCTCGAAGCGGAGGTGGACCGCATCCTTTCGTGGGGGATGCCGGGCATCAAGCTGCATCCGGATTTTCAGCAGTTCAATCTGGACGATCCCCGGGCGCTTGAAATGTACCGCATCGTGGGCGACCGGGCGATTTTCCTTCTGCACATGGGCGACGCGACCCGAAGCTACTCTGCGCCGGAGCGGCTGGCCCGGGTGCTCGACCGTTTCCCGTCGCTGCGGGTCATCGGCGCGCACTTTGGCGGCTACAACGCCTGGGAACAGTCCCGCCGGTATCTCGTCGGACGCGACCTGTATTTTGATACGTCCAGCTCGCTGTTCAAGCTCACGACGCAGGAAGCGCTGGACATGATGCACGACCACGGCGTGGAAAAAATGCTCTACGGCACGGATTACCCCATGTGGACGCACGAGGAGGAGCTGGGCCGTTTTGACACGCTGCCGCTGAGCGAACAGGAGCGGCAGATGATCTTCCACGACAACGGCGCGAAGCTGCTGGGGCTTTGAGGGGGCGAAAAGAAAACGCACCCTTGGCGCGCCGTCCGTCCCGTGCAAGGCCCGCCGGTCTTTGTCAGGGGAGCGCTGCGTTTCCAAAGCGCCTTCTTTGTGCGGCTTTTCCGTGCTCTTCGTGCTTTTCCAAAACGCAAAAAACGCTCTGCATCGCGCAGGGCGTTTCTTCATGCAAACTCGTGTGTGAGAACGCTCCCGCTGTGATTTTCGCGCCCCAAAGCCACTTTCCGCGTTTCTCTCCCAAAGGGCTTTTTTCGAGCGCTTGGCTGAGGCTCTTTGTTCTTTTTCAAAAAAGGCTTTGCCCCGCTCCCCCGCCGCGCGCCTCTCTCGGGAGCGTCGCCTTTTTAATTAATTCGCTCTTTGGGACGCACAGCGCGCTAAAGACCGTTGGACGCCTTGGATCTTTGCACCCGCTTCTCCCTTTCCCCCTGAACCCTGTGGTTTCCAACAGGGGCGCAGGGTTCTTTTCAAGGCTGCGGCCTGCTCGATCCGATTTCTTCTTCCCCAAAACGCAAAAACGCCCGGCATCGCGCAGGGCGTTTTCTTTTTTCTGTTTTGTGTTGACGCACTTTTGCGCCGCCGGTTTTCTCGCGTTTTCACGCCCTCCCGCAGGCTCAGCGCTCTTCCTTCTTTTCCGCCGGCTCCGCCGCTTCCTCCGGCCGGACTTCCACTTCGATCTCCAGCACGCGGCGCGCGTCGGTCTTTGTCACGGTGACGTGCAGCTTGCCGCAGTCGAACCGGGCGCCCACGGTGGGGATCTTCTGAAGCTGCTCCGTGACCCAGCCGCCCACGGTGGGGTGGGTCAGCTCCTCGTCCTTGCAGTGGTAATCCACCAGCTCGAACAGATCCTCCAGATCCGCGCCGCAATCGACGGCATAGCGGTTTTCGCCCAGCTTTTTGAAATGCTCGACCACTTCGTCGTGCTCATCCCAAATTTCGCCCACCAGTTCCTCAAGGATGTCCTCGAGCGTCACCAGACCCACCGTGCCGCCGTATTCGTCCACGACGATCGCCATGTGGGACTGGCTCTTTTGCAGCTCCCGCAAAAGCTCTGCGATCTTCTTGTTTTCCGTCACATACAGCACGGGGCTGATGATGCTCGCGATGGTGGTCTTTCCCTCGCTCAGCAGGCGGTAAAAGTCCTTTTCGTGGATAACGCCCTTGATGTCGTCGATATTTTCGCCGTAAACGGGCATACGGGAATAGCCGTTGAGCAGGAAGGATTCTCGGATATCCTCCATGGAGTCCTCTTCCTGCACCGCCTCCAGCTCCACCCGGGGCGTGAGGATCTCCTCCGCCGTCACCTCGTCAAAGGCCATGGCCGAGCGGATCAGCTCGCTTTCCTGCGAATCGATCACGCCTTCGCTCTCGACCTCGTCGATGATGGTCTTGAGCTCCTCCTCCGTGATGTTCGGGCGGCTCTTGAAGTGAAACACCTTGCCAAGGAACCTGCGCCACAGGGAGAACAGGCCGCTCAGCGGCGTCATGACCAGCATGATCCCCCGCACCGCCGGCGTGACCGCCATAGCAAACCCTTCGGGAAATTCCTTGGCCAGCGTTTTGGGCGTGATCTCGCCAAAAATCAGCACCAGCACCGTCATCACGGCCGTGGAAATCGTCACGCCCTTTGCGCCCAACAAATTGGTAAACAGCACCGTCGCCAGAGAGGCCGAAAGGATGTTGACGATGTTGTTTCCGATCAGAAGGGTCGAAAGCAGCCGGTCGTATTGCTCCGCCAGGCGCAGCGTGCGCGCGGCCCTTGCGGCCTGCTTCCCATCGGAAGAGGCCAGGTTTTTGAGCCGGATGGTGTTGAGACTGGTGAACGCCGTTTCCGTTGCGGAAAAAAATGCCGAAAGCAGCAGCAGTCCGCCGATCGCCAGGAAAAACCCGATGTTACTACTGTGACCGTCCAAAAAGATCCACACTCCTTTTATTGCATTGTTTTGTTGTTGTTTTTTAGGATCGTTTTCAAGCGCCGCGTCCGCAGCGCCGGTTTTCTCTGTTTTGTTTGCCCCGCGCCCTTCAAGGCAGTTCTTTCGCGCGGCGCATGAGCTTTTCATACAGCGG
This sequence comes from Bacillota bacterium, assembly GCA_023402915.1. GTDB lineage: Bacteria > Bacillota > Clostridia > Christensenellales > CALWSW01 > JAEYFO01. The sequence continues at coordinate 3,193 of JAEYFO010000094.1, forward strand.
AAGCATGTGCGCCTCGGCGACGGCTTCCTTCATCCTGGAAAAAGGGATCCAGCTTACGCCGCTGTTTTCGTCCGGCTTGACGCGAAGCGGCGCGCTTTCGTCCGCCTCGAACAGGTAGCACAGCGAAAAATGCAGGTGGGGCGGAACGTATTGCCCCCGCCGTACATGGGCCTGCACCGGAAGAATGTCCAGCGAAACGGGAGTTTGGCGCACCGGCCGGGGCGAAACGCCCGTCTCTTCCATCGCTTCCCGCAGCGCCACCGCAAGCAGATCGCCCTCGCCGTCTGCGTGTCCGCCGCTCCACGACCAGGAGCGGTAGATGTTGTGATAGACCATCAGCGCCCTGTCCCGCGCCGGATCGACGATCCAGCCGGACGCGGTCAGGTGCATCAGCGCGCTCGTGCGAAGAAGAATGTCCGGCGTGCGGCCGATGGCGTCCAGCATGGCCGCCCGTTCGATTTTTTCCCGCCCGTCAAAGGGAACGTAGCCCTCGACGATCCCTCGCGCCGTTTCCCATTCCCGCCTTGCGTCCTGCATCAGACTTCCTCCTCAAACAGGGACTGCTGCAAAAACCGCCGCGCCGGTGTTCCCTCCGGCGAAAACAACCCCTCATAGGCCGAAAACGCCGACGGCAGCGCGTACCGTTCCCGCTCGTCCGCCGCCGCCCACCTGCCCGTTTTTTCTGCAAAGGGCGCTGCGCAGCGGATCAAAAACGCCTGCATATGCCATTCCACGTGGGTAAAAATATGTTTGCTTTGGGGAAGCGGTTTGACGGACAGCACCTGCGCGCCTTCGCCCTCGAGCCGCTTTCGCACCGCCGTCCCGTCCCAATGGCCGTCCAGCAGCGGAAACTGCCACATGCCCGCCAGCAGTCCCTTTTCCGGCCGTTTTTCCAAAAGAAACTGCGCTTTTCCACTCGTTTCCTCCGCCCCGGTTACGACCAGCACGGTCTTTTCCTCGATCCGGCGGGGCTTTTTCGGCTTTTTGACCGGGCGGAGCAGCGCCGTTCCCCGCGCTTTGGCAAGGCAAAGGCTCGCGAGCGGACACGCCTCGCAGCGCGGCGCGCCGTTTGGCAGGCAGACCGTCGCGCCCAGCTCCATGAGCGCCTGATTGAACTCCCCCGCCCGCTCCAAAGGCATCTGCGCTTCGATCTCTTTGCCGATCCCCCGGCGAATTTTCGGGTCGGTCACGTCGCCGGAAAAATCCGTCAGCCGCGCCGTCACCCGAAGGACGTTGCCGTCCACCGCCGCCGCAGGCAGGCCGTAAGCGATGGACGCGATGGCCCCCGCCGTATACTCCCCCACGCCGGGCAGGCTGCGAAGGAGCGCCACGGACGCAGGCAGCCGCCCGCCGTCCCGCTCCAGAACGATTTTTGCCGCCCGCTGAAGATTGCGCACCCGGCTGTAATACCCCAGCCCCTCCCAAAGCTTGAGCAGCTGCTCTTCCGGCGCGGCGGCCAGCGCCGAAACGTCGGGCAGCGCCGCCAGAAACCGGTCGAAATAGGGCTTGACCGCCTCGACGCGGGTCTGCTGAAGCATCACCTCGGAGATCCAGACCCGGTAGGGCGTGGGATCCTCCCGCCACGGGAGCACGCGGGCGTGCCCGTCATACCACAAAAGAAGCGGCCCCGCCAACGGAGGCAGAGCAGGGGCGAAATGTTCCGCCGGAGCAGCCTGTGTTTTCATGGGGACGCCTCTTTCATTTTTGCGAAACCTGCTTTTGTAAACCCCGCGAAAGCGCCCCTTGGGCATCGCTTCCGCTTGTTCAGCAGTATATCATATTTTTTCCCGGCTGCACAGGGGGAAGAATCTTGCCGGCCTTTGCGCCCTGCTGCGCGTTCGCCTTTCTTCCCTGCGCCCGACCGCGCTCAAAACAGCGCCTTGATGCCGATGAGAATGAGCAGCGCGCCGCCAAAGACCTGCGCCCGGCTGCCCAGCTTTTCGCCGAACTTGCTGCCGATCGCCATGGCCAGCGTGCAGCACAGGAACGTACACAGGGCGATGAGGGGCGCGGCTACGAAGATATTTGTCCCCTTGGCGCAAAAGCTCACGCCCACGGCGAACGCGTCGATGCTCGTGGCCACGGACTGCATCATCAGCGTTTTGAACTTCATCCTGTTGCCCTCTTCCGGCAGCTCGCAGGACGCTTCCCGGGAGTCCCAGATCATTTTTCCGCCGATGAACCCCAGGATCACCAGCGTGACGATGCCCGCGTACCGGCTGATAAAATCGCTCAAAATGCCGCCCGCAAAAAATCCCAGCAGGGGCATGACGCCCTGAAACACGCCAAAGC
>JAEYFO010000120.1 GCA_023402915.1 Bacillota bacterium
CCCCTGCTCCCTACCCCCGTCTCCGCTTCCGCCACTTGCGGAACACCACGGTCGTAAAGCCGAGGGAGAGGGCAATGGCGCCGAAAACCAGCATGGTGGACGCGCCGACGAGCGCCGCTTCGCGATAGCTCCCCTCGATGAGCAGCAGCATCGTGTTGTATAGCCCAAAACCGGGCAGCGTCGCAATGATGCCCATGGTCGTGAATACCGTCGAGGGCATCTTCATCCGGATGGCCGTCCATTCGCCCAACAGCCCGGCCACCAGCCCCGCCAGCAACGCGCCCGCCGCCGGCTGCCCCGTGCAAAGATCGATCAGGTGATAGAGCGCAGAGCTCAGGCCGCCGATGGCCGCGCCGGGCAGAAGCGTGCGCTTCGGCGCGTGAAACAGCAGCCCGAACCCCGCTGTGGCCGCGCCGGAAAAAAGAAGATCCGTCAAAAACCTTTCCAGCATCGCTGTCCCCTCCCGCTAAAGCGCGGCGCTCAGCGCCACCACAATGCCCGCGCCCGCCGCCAGGCTGATCGCCTTGAGCAGCGCTTCGGCCGTGCGCGCCGTGCCCGAGATCAAATCGCCGTTGACCGTATCGCGGATGGCGTTCGCCATGACCAGACCGGGCAGAAGAGGCATCATCGCGCCCACAATGACGGCGTATTGGTTGCAGGGCAAAAGCGCAGACCCCACCGTGGAGATCAGCGCCGTCAACGCGCCGCTTGTAAGACAATACAGCGCGGAGGAAGGGCCGCCGCCCTCGAAAAAACAGGCCAATAGCCGCGTCGTCAGGCCGCAGAGCGCCGCCAGCAGGAAATCCACGATCGTTACGCCCGAAAACAGCAGCGTGAAAAAGCTGGCCGACAGCGCCGAGGCAAGCAAATCGCCGGCCAGATGGGCCGGATGTGCGGCTGCGAGCGCTTCGAGCTTTTCATAGCCCTCTGCAAGCGAAAGCGTCCCCGCCGTGATGCCGCGGGAGATGTCATTGACCGCCGCAATGCGGGAAAGATCGGTCGTCCGGCTGGTGACCCGCACCACCTGCGAGCGGCTGGCCGAACCGTCCGGCGGCGTCAGCGAAAAGAATACCCCCGTGGGCAGCGCCAGCACCTGCACCGGCTCGGAAACATAGGGCTGGCAGATGAACGAAACGGTTTCTTCCGCCCGGTAGGTTTCTGCGCCACTTTCCAAAAGCAGCCGCGCCGCCAGTCCGGCCGTGCGCAAAAGCAGTTCTGTCTGTTCCAAAACAAGTTTCCTCAGCGCCCCGCCGTAAAAAAACAGCGCGCGCAATGTCGTTGTTGCCTGATCGCGCAGAAACTTTGAGAATTCCCCCAAAGTTTCAGAGGAATGTCCGAGGGACATTTTCGCCCGGTTTGCCGCAGAACATTCGTTTGCGCAAAGAGAATACGGCTGTATCATCTCATATTGTGTGCAGGGACGCAAGGCTTTTCAGCGGATTTTTCTGGGGGAAGAAACAGGAAAGCAGAAAAAGGGCGGGGTCCTTTACCGTATGCTGCGTGGAAAAACGCCGCCCAACGCGCGACAGCAAGAGATTGTCTTTTATGAAAAACTCTATGAAAAACGATTCGGAAAAAACGATTTTGAGAGGGAAAAACGAAGGCCGTCCGGCGAGGGCGGCCTTTTACGAAAGGAAGCGGCTGTCATGCGGAATGGGCGCACAGCGGCTTTTCAAGGCAGGCGAAAGCCTTTGCGGTCATTGAAAATCAAACAGATTCAGCCCGACGCCGTCGTCGAATTTGCGGTTGACCGTTCCGTCCAGCAGAGTGATGACCATCTCGCAGGTGGCGCTCACCACAGCCCGGTTCAGGTGGCCGCCGAACACCGCGCCCTGCCGGTTGCCCGCGCTCATGTGCAGATGGGCGTAGAACGCGCCGTCCATGGTGGTGATCGTGCCTGTCAGCGAGACGATTTCGAAGCTGCCGGAAAATTCGTTGGCGTAATACTTTTTTTCCGCCGTGTCAAACACGCCGACGGTGAAGGAGTTCGTCGCGCCCAGGGCGTTGATGTGCGCCAGAGTGATGTGTTCCTTTTCCGCAATGCGCTGGAGCTGTTCAAGGATCTCTTCGCCGCGGTCAATGCGGGCGAGAATGGTGCTGCCAAACTTTCGATAGTCCATGATGCCGCCTCTTTCTGATAAAAAGCAGTTGAAAACAGCTGAAAGCAGCTGCCGGTTTCGAGAAAAGCATAGCAGAAATTTCGAAAAATTGCCAGTGGGAAAAGCGAAAAGCGGCAGGTCGAATGGGGCGGGACGTTTTTTCAAAGAAGAGTTTCAAAAAAAGTCTTGGAAAAGGTGAGCTGCGGAGAGAAGTGAAAGGAACAAAGCTGACCGAATAATACCGTGTTTTCGGAAAAAGCAGGGACTGCGACAGGGGCTGCGGGAAGAAAAAGCAGCGGCTTCTTCGAAAATAGCGCATTTTCCAGGCACAGCGAAAGACCGCCCGGAAACCGGACGGCCCTTCTTTTTATGGACAGGAGTAACGAACACACATCAATTTTTGAAAAGCGGAGCTTACACGATCGTGCGGATGAAGGCTTCCAGCTCTTCGGGATGCTCTTTGTCGAAGCGGCGGGGGTTGGAGGACATGCTCGTGCCGAAGCTGGCCATGGTCAGGCCGTGGATGGCTTCTTCGGGGATGTTCAGGTGCTTGAAGTCGGGCTTGATGTTCATGTGGGCGGTCAGATCGAAGATGAAATCCACCGCCGCCTGCGCCGCTTCTTCGTCGGAAGCAAAGCGCTTGCCGGTGAGGGCCTCGCCCACGCGCGCCATGCGCTCGGTCACCACGGGCATGTTCAGCTTCATCACGTGGGGAAGCATGATGCCGCAGGCTTCGCCGTGAGGCACGCCATACTGGATGCCGACAGCCATGCCCACGCCGTGCGCAGCGCCCAGGCCGGAGTTGGCGAACGCCATGCCGCCCATGAGAGCCGCAGCCGCCATGCCTTCGCGGGCTTCCATGTCCTTGCCGTCGTCATAAGCGCGGCGCAGGTACTTGCCGGCCAGCTCGATGCCCTTGAGGGACAGGCCGTCGCTGATGGGCGTGGCGCGCCAGGTGGTGTACGCCTCGATCAGGTGGGTCATGGCGTCGATGCCGGAGTTGGCGGTGACGCTCTTGGGGCAGCCCACGGTCAGCGCCGGATCGACGATGGTCAAATTGGCCATCATGGAATCGGAACGCATGGAGCGCTTGAAGTTGAGGATGTGGGAGCCGAGAACGGCGTTTTTTGTCACTTCGGAGCCGGTGCCCGCCGTGGGGGAACGGAGATGAAGGGCACGGGTTCGATGGTGACTTTTTTGCCCTTGCCGACCACTTCCATGTAGTCGATGGCGGGGGTGCCGTTGGTGATGAGCGCGGCGATGGCCTTGCCAACGTCGATGTTGCTGCCGCCGCCGATGGACATGACCGCGTCGCAGCCGAAAGCGACAGCCCGCGCGCAGATATCGTCCACCTGCTCGACTGTGGGCTCACCGGCCACTTCGCCGATGACGAGATACTTCTTGCCCATGTCTTCAAGCTGCTTTTTTACGTCGCCCATCACGGGAGAATTCACAAAGAAGGGATCGACCACCAGCAGGAAGTTCGTGCCGAGGGCGTCGATATGGTTTTTCAGTTCATGAATGGCGCCCTGCTTGAAGATGATCTTGTGCGCAGTCAGAAAAGAGAATTCCATGGGGTTCCTCCTTGAAAAATGACGGAAGGGAAGGCTCTCCCTGCAGGAGTGAGGGAGCTTTTTGAAAAAACATCGAAAATTTACCGGAATTTGACAGAAAATTTCTGAAAAAAGCGCAAAGGAAGCCCCGTCCGGAGGGGATGCAGGCAACGGGAGGGCAGCCTGCATATCCCGGTTCCGGCAGGGGAAACGAAAATCGCTTTTTCAAACGTCCGGCGATGTCCGGCTCAGGCGGCAGGGCTGCGGGAAGGCTCCCGGCTTACCGCCCCGGGCGCTCTTTGGGGAGCGCTGCCGGTTAGCAATACTTGTGCTGATACTGATAGATCTTCGGGAAGGCTTCGCGGGCCAGACCGTAGTAGCAGGACTGGAACACGGCGAACACGTCGTTGTACTGCGCGACCTTCTTGGGATCGGGCTCGTAGCGCTTGAGCATATGCACCATGTTCTCGGAGGCTTCCGCCAGATCCTTGAACACGCCGGCGCCCACAGCGCCGATCATGGCAGCGCCCAGCGCCGTCGCTTCGGGGGCGTCCACCGTTTCCACGGCGCAGCCGTAGATGTTGGCCTGGATGTCGTTCCACAGCTCGGAACGGGCAGCGCCGCCGGTGACGCGCAGGGTCTTGAAATCGGAGAAGCCGGCCGCCTTGAGGGCGTCGAGCATTTCGCGCATTTCAAAGCAGATGCCTTCCATCGCTGCGCGCAGCAGCTCCGCCTTGGTGGTGCCCAGCGTCATGCCGATGAAGCCGCCGCGGGCGTTGTCGTCATAATGCGGGCAGGCAGCTCCGGCCAGCCAGGGCAGGAAGATCGTGCCCTTCGCGCCGACGGGAGACTTCGCGGCAGTGGCGCTCATGATGTCGTACACGTCGATGCCGGAGATGTCCGCCGTCGTCATTTCATACTGGGAAATGGCGTTGCGCAGCCAGCGGAAGGAAGAAGCGGCCGCAGAGGCATGGCCTTCCATCGTGTAACCGCCCGCCGGGTGACCCAGCACGTGGCAGGAGCAGTTGGGGTCGCGAACGGGGGTCTTGGAATAGCCGATGCAAAGGCCCGCGGTGCCCAGGCACACAGAGCCCAGACCGGGCGCGCCGGAGTTGCCCACGCCCGCAGCGCCGCACTGCTGGTCGCCGGAGCCGACGAACAGCGGCGTGCCAGCCTTCAGGCCGGTCTTTTCCGCCACGGAAGCGGGAACGGCGCCGATGGGGGTGCCCGTCTTGGTGAAGCGGGGATACTTGTCCGGATCCACGCCGAACACGGCGCACAGCTCGGGATCGACCTGGAAGGTGTCGCCGTTGGTGACCAGCCACCAGTTGGCGTCGTCCTCGTCCTCGTACCAGTCGTCCGCGCCAAAGG
>JAEYFO010000123.1 GCA_023402915.1 Bacillota bacterium
GGGAATAACAATCATTAAAAAGATTCATATGGTCAGCAATGAGTTTGATACTGCAAAGACAGCTTTCAATGGTATACTGTTTGTGAAATCCGTGGCAATTCCGCCGCGGAAAGGAAGAAATGGAGGAGAACCATGAAAAAGTTTCTTGCAGCACTGATTGCAATGATGCTCGCTTTGGCTGCTCTGGCCGGATGCAGCGCGCCAACACAGCAGCCCGACGCGACCGAAGCGCCGGCTCAGACTGAAGCGCCGCCCGAGAGCGAAGCGCCGGAAACGCCCGACGCGACCGAAGCGCCTGCCGCAGGCCTGTATACGCCCGGCACGTACAGCGCGACGACCGCCGGTTTTGGCGGCGACATCACCGTCACGATCGAAGTGGACGCGGAAAAGATCCTGAACGTCACCGTCACGGGCGATAACGAGACTGCCGGCATCGGCGGCCGCGCCGTGGAAGAGCTGCCCGCCGCCCTGCTTGAAGCGCAGAGCGCAGAGGTGGACGGCGTCTCCGGCGCAACGGTGTCCAGCACGGCCATCAAGCTGGCTATGACGCAGGCCATTGCCCAGGCGAAGGGCGAAGAAGTGGAATCCGCGCTGTCCATGACCGCCGGAACGTATACCGCGAAGGTCAAGGGCTTTGGCGGCAACGTCATCGCCACGGTGAAGGTTTCGGCCGACGCGATCGAAGAGATCGGCCTGGAAAACGAATACATCGACAATCCCCTTGTGGATTACAACGATCCGCTTTCCGTCTATACCTCTTCCATGAACATGGAAACGCCCCAGATCTTCAAGGGCGTGCAGGACCTGCTTCCCGGCCGTGTGATCGCCGCGCAGTCCGTTGCCGTGGACGCCATCACCGGCGCAACGGCCACCAGCAACGCCGCCCTGAGCGCGATTGCCGAGGCGCTCAAACAGGCGGGCGCAGAGGAAAGCGCCATTTACCGCGCGGTGGAAAAGACCCCCGGCGTGGACGAGACCTATGACTGCGACGTGGTCGTCGTGGGCGCGGGTACTTCCGGTTCCTCTGCTGCGGCGCAGGCGAAAGAGCTGGGCGCGAACGTCGTCCTGATCGAAAAGTCCGCCCGCATCGGCGGCAGCGGCGCGCTTTCGACCGGCCCCATGGCCATCAATTCCAAGACGCAGCTGGCCTGGAACCAGACCGGCGACGCGGACGCGGTGTTCAAGCGCTTTATGGAACTGTCCCACTGGTACGGCAAGGGCGGCGTGTTCCGCAAGTTCCTGACCATGAGCGGCGATACGGCGGATTGGCTGGTGGAAAAGGGCTTCCAGTGGAACGAGCACGGCCTTTCCAGCATCCCCGGCGAATTCGGTGTGACGGGCGTTTCCTATCTGGAGGATTCCGTCGCGACGATGTCTGTGTATGAAGCGTTCCTCAACATGACGAAGGACGTCGATACCATCCTGACGGAGACGACCGCCACGTCGATCCTCACCGACGCGGAGGGCAACGCCGTGGGCGTGACCGCTGTCAAGGACGACGGCACGAAGGTCACGGTCAACGCCAAAGCGGTCATTATGTCTACCGGCGGTTTCGGCGGCAATAAGGATATGCTCGAAAAATATACCGGTTCCCGCTACGTGCTCTTCGGCGTGCAGCAGAACGACGGTTCCGGCTTTGAAATGATGAAGGCCGTGGGCGCTGCCGAGCGCAATCCCGGCGGCACTTCCTGCCATCTGGTGTGCGTGCCCGCGTTCGTGACCGGTTTTGACGAGTTTGACGCGAACATTCCCTTCGATCTGCTCATCACCCCCACGCTGCTTCAGGTCAACCAGCGCGGCGAGCGCTTCTCGAGCGAAACGGTGGGCGAGGACAGTATGCTCATGGGCGCGAACTATCATGCAGCGCAGGGCGAATATTATTACACCCTGATCTCCAAGCCCCTGATGGACGGCATCGCCAAAGAGGGCACCGCCTTCACCGGCATGGTCGGAAAGCCCCTGACGTTCAGCTTCAAGGGTCAGGCCATTCAGGCGGACGTTCCCATGCCCAACATCGAAGCGGTGCTCGAAGCCGCCGTGGAGCAGGGCCTTGCCTACAAGGGCGACACCATTGCGGAGCTGGCGAAGAACGCCGGCATGGATGAAAAGACCCTCGAAGAAAACGTGGCGCGCTACAACGAGCTGTGCGCCGGCGGCGTTGACCTCGATTTCAACAAGAAGTCCGAGTACATGTGCGCGCTGGGCGAAGAAGGCCCGTTCTACGCCATCATCGGCCAGCCGGAGATCTACGGCAGCCTGGGCAGCGTGGACGTCGACGCCCACACGCAGGTGCTGCGCGAGGACGGCACGGCCATCGGCGGCCTGTATGCCACGGGCCTGGAGTCCATCGGCGCGCTCTTTGACGGCGTGGCTTACACAGAAGTGGGCGGCGTGGCGCTGGGCTGGGGCTTCAACTCCGGACGCATCGCGGCGCAGAGCGCGGTCGAGGCCAGCAAGTAAAGTCGTTTTTCAAAAAAGGAGCGCAGTTCTGGGCGCTTGCAAACGGGAGGACAGGGCGAAGGCTCTGTCCTTTCCGCGTTTTGGCTGTGGCGTCTGGAAAGCACGGCAGGCTGTCCGGTTCCGTCTGCGCGCCGCCGCGCCGTCTGCCGCTGCGTTCCCCGCCTTGCCCGTTCGCCGGGCGCTGTGATACAATGGCGAAAAGCTGCGGCAGGGAGGAAGAGCACATGGGGTATCGGATCATGATCGTGGAGGACGACGGCGTCATCGCCTCCGAAATACAGAAAAGCCTGACGCAGTGGGGCTTTGAGGTGCATTGCGCGCAGGATTTTTCCCGCGTGGCGGAGGAGTTTGACGCGCTTTTGCCCCATCTGGTGCTGATGGACATTTCCCTGCCGTTTTTCAACGGCTATTACTGGTGCGCCGAGCTGCGAAAGCGCTCCAAAGTCCCGGTGATCTTCATTTCGTCGCGCACGGACAACATGGATGTGGTCATGGCCGTCAACATGGGCGGAGACGATTACATTACCAAGCCCCTTTCCATGGACGTGCTGGTGGCAAAAATTCAGGCCATGCTCCGCCGGACGTATGACTACGAATGCGCCGCGCCCCCCAAAACGCTGCGGGGCGCAGAGCTGAGCGAGGGCGAGTGCTGCCTCAAAAAAGACGGAAAGCGCATCGAGCTGACGCGAAACGGCATGAAGATCCTTCAGGCCCTTCTTGAGCACAAGGGCGAGATCGTTTCCAGGGAAGCCATCATGCTCAAGCTCTGGGACAGCGATGAATTTATCGACGACAACACCCTCACCGTCAACGTCAACCGCCTGCGAAAGACCCTCGAACAGGAGGGGCTGGGCGGCTGCATCGTGACCCACAAAAAGCAGGGGTACAGCATCCATGAATAAATTGCGGGAAAAACTGCGGGACGCATGGCTTTATCTGCGGCACAAAAAGCTCCTGCTGCTGTTTTACGGGCTGACGCTCGCGGTGCTGCTTCTGGTGCAGTTTCTTGCCGGGCAGGAAATGCTCTACGCTTGGTATGCGGCGGGCGTTTCGAGTTTTTTGCTGCTGGTGATCCTTTTTTATGACGGGCGGCATTTCCTCCAGCGGATGGAGGCGCTGCGGCGGGTGCAGGATGGCCTGTTTCCGGCAGAAGAAGTGCTGCCGCCCACGGACGACCCGATCGAGCGGGAATACGGCAGTATCGTCCGCACGCTTTGCAAAAAGAATCGCGCGCTCGAAGAGGCGGCGGAGCGGATGCAGCGCGAAGGGCTGGATTACTATACCCTTTGGGTGCATCAGATCAAAACGCCCATCTCCGCGCTGCGGCTGGTGCTGGGGCGGTGCAGCGCGCCGGAAACAGCCCTCATGCAGCAGGAGCTGTTCAAGATCGAGCAGTACGCCGCCATGGCGCTGCAATATGTCCGTCTGGGAGACATCGCGTCCGATCTGGTGATCGACCGGATCAGCGTGGAAGCAGTCGTTCGAAAATGTGTCAAAAAATACGGTCTGCTCTTCGTGTATCAAAAGCTTTCCGTGCAGGTGGAACCCATGGACGCGATGGTGTTCAGCGACGAAAAGTGGCTGGGCTTTCTTTTGGAGCAGCTGCTTTCCAACGCCGTCAAATACACAAGGCAGGGCGGCGTGAGGATCTTCTGGAAGGACGGGAGCCTGTTCCTTTCGGATACGGGCATCGGCATCCGGCCGGAGGATCTGCCGCGCATTTTTGAAAAGGGCTATACCGGCGTCAACGGCCGCACGGACAGCCGCTCGAGCGGCGTCGGGCTGTATCTTTCCCGGCGGGTGGCGGATGTGCTGGCCATCCGGCTGGCCGTCTCGTCCGAGCCGGGAAAAGGAACAACGGTGCGGCTGACGTTCCCGCCGGACGATACGTTTGCGTTCCGGTGAAATGATACCCTCAGTTGACGAAGGCACATACCCCTTTGGGGCACGCGGCACGCCTCCGGCCGCCGGATTTTTTGGATTTCTGCGTTCTCTTTCCCAAATTTTCCCGCTGAAAAATTTGGGATTTCAACAAGGACGCATGTCGCCTTTTCAAGGCGACGACCTTGCTCAAAAT
>JAEYFO010000125.1 GCA_023402915.1 Bacillota bacterium
GTCGAGCCGTATCTGCTCGAGTTTGAAGGCGACCTTTATGGCAAAGAAATGACGCTGCGCATCCTCGAATTCATGCGGCCGGAGCGCCGGTTTGAAAACCGGGAGGAGCTTTCGCAGCAGATCGCCAGCGACGCCCGGCGCGCGGGAGAGCTTCTTCAGACGCTGCGAACCGGCTCCGGCGACAGTTCCGGAAAAAATTGAGCGTTTACAAACCCCGCCGGATGTGCTAAAATCAAGTTGCTGTTTGCGGAAATCTTTGTGCCGCAGGCAGGGAATCCTTTGGCTATGTTCAGCGATTCTCCGACGCTTTACGCAGCGAAAGGTGTAATGATGAAAGGAGATACCCCAATGACCAAGTCTGAAATCATCGCGAAATACGCGACCCACGAAGGCGACACCGGTTCCCCCGAAGTTCAGATCGCGCTGCTCACCAGCCGCATCAACCACCTCAACGAGCATCTCAAGGAGCACAAGAAGGATCATCATTCCCGTCGTGGTCTGCTCAAGATGGTCGGCCAGCGCCGCGGCCTGCTCAACTATCTGAAGGAAAAGGATATTGAGCGCTATCGTGCCCTCATCAGCGAGCTGGGTCTGAGGAAGTAAGCGAATCCGCTTGTTCCGCCTGTCGCACAGGAAACAAAAGAACAAACACCTCGGAAGTCATTCTTCCGGGGTGTTTTTGCGTCCCGGCGCAGCGGTTAAACGCAAAAAGGACGTATCATGACATATTGTTTTTTAACGAACTCTTCGATTGAAATAGAAAGACAATCCGAATAAACACTGAACCTTTTGTAAAATTATTCGGAAAAGTGTTTCTCCTACAGATCAAGGCGACCCGGATCGTTTGATTTGCGACCGGGACTCTCTCAATTGCGGATTCGATAGTTTGAAGAAACAAAAAAAGCGGGGAGACTTGCCGGGCTGAAACGTTCCGGTTTTTCCAAGAAGCATAGCAGGCAATTCGATTTGTCATGAATGTAACAGCAGAAAAATATTCATAATGGCCTAAAGAGACGTATCATGACGTACTGTTTTGAGCATCTTTTTGTCCGAAATTCCGCAGGAAACCATTTGCGCGAAGAAAGGATCGCTAAATAGTACGATCATCAAGCAAAAAGCTGTATTTCCGGACAAATGCAGCAAAATGTAATGATGAAAAGAAAAATTTTTGTGAAAAAAACGGAATTTGAATGACGATTCACATAATGCGATGGTGATATTTTCGAAAAATACTTGTTTCGACCTGTCTAATTGGAAGGATTTAGAAGAAAAGCTGCCAGACTTTCAATGTTTGCCTTGTGAATAACGAAACGATCTGCGGAATTTTCTACTTGAAAAAAGATTAACAATGCAGTATGATAACCTCACATCTTGCAAAAGGAGAGGGAAACGATGAACATGCTGTATGTGGTGGCCGGCTGCGCGGCCGCTGCGCTGCTGTGCGCGATCTGGCTCTATCAAAGCATCATCCGCACAAAAGTCAACGACGAAACGATGGATCGCATCAGCTCTCATATCCGCAAGGGCGCGATGGCCTATCTCAAGCGGCAATACAAAGTGCTGGCGGTCTTTGTGGTCATCATGGCGGTGCTGCTGGCGGTCATTCCCGGCCTGGGCTGGCAGATGTCCGTGTGCTTCCTGGCGGGCGCGCTGCTTTCGGCGCTGGCGGGCTTTTTCGGAATGCGGGCGGCCACGGCGGCCAATGTCCGCACGGCGCAGGCGGCGCAGCAGGGCACGGCTCCGGCGCTTCGGATGGCTTTTTCCGGCGGCGCGGTGATGGGGCTTTCCGTCGTGGGCTTCGGCGCGCTGGGCATCGCTCTCGTGTACGCCTGGACGAAGGACGCTTCCATCGCAACGGCGTTCGGCTTCGGCGCCAGCTCCATCGCGCTGTTTTGCAGGGTGGGCGGCGGCATCTACACCAAGGCTGCCGACGTGGGCGCGGACCTTGTGGGCAAGGTGGAAGAGGGTATTCCGGAGGACGATCCCCGAAATCCGGCGGTCATCGCGGACAATGTGGGCGACAACGTCGGCGACGTGGCGGGTATGGGCTCCGACCTGTTTGAATCCTATGTGGGCGCGATCCTTTCGGCCATTCTGCTCGGCCTCAACCTTTTCGGCGAAACCGGCCTGAACTATGTGCTGCTGACGGTGGCGGCGGGCATCCTCGCTTCCGTGATCGGCGTGCTGGTCACCCGCTGCGCCAAGGGGCAGAACGTCAGCCGTTCCCTGAACCTCGGAACGTACGTGAGCATCGTGCTTATTCTGGGCGCGTCGGCGGTGCTGAGCGTTGCGCTTTCGGGCGGCTGGGCCATGTTCGGCGCAGTGGCCTGCGGCGTGATCGCGGGCGCGGCCATCGGAAAAGTGACGGAGTTTTATACCTCCGACGCCTATCGTTCCGTCAAGCACATCGCCAATCAGTCCAGCACCGGCCCGGCGACCAACATCCTTTCGGGCATGGGCGTGGGCCTTCGTTCGACGGCGGCGCCCATCCTGATCCTGTGCGCAGCGCTGCTGATCTCCTATGAAGTGTGCGGCCTGTTCGGTCTGGCGCTGGCGGCGCTGGGCATGCTCTCCACCATCGGCGTGATCGTGTCTGTGGACGCTTACGGCCCCGTTGCGGACAACGCGGGCGGCATCGCAGAAATGGCGCACATGGACGAATCTGTCCGAAAAATCACCGACCAGCTGGATTCCGTGGGCAACACCACGGCGGCCATCGGCAAGGGTTTTTCCATCGGTTCGGCGGCGCTGACGGCTGTGGCGCTCTTTACCTCCTATACGCAGGCGGTGGGACTTACCGGCGGCGTGAACCTTCTTGAGCCGAAGGTGCTGGCAGGCATGTTCGTCGGCGCAATGC
>JAEYFO010000136.1 GCA_023402915.1 Bacillota bacterium
TTCCGGCTTGGCGGCTCTGCCGCCAAACGGATGCTTTACAGCGTAAAGCGTTCCTTTTGATTTTTGCCGGCCGTTTTCATTCGGAAAACAGGCAAAAATCAGTGAACTCGCGGAAATTCCCCCGGAATTTTCGCGACACGCATTTTGAAAGGATGTCCAACATGTTCAAAGGCACTGGAGTTTCTGGCGGCGTCGGCATGGCGCCGGTCATTCTGCTGGTCAAAAAGGAGATCGTCATTCCCACCGAACCGGCGGCCGATCCCGCGGCGGAGCTGGAGCGCTTCCGCGCGGCGCATCAAAAGGTCGTTTCGGAGACCGACGCGCTCATGGAAAAGGCCAACGCCTCCATGGGCAAGGAGGAAGCGGCCATTTTTGAGGCGCACAAAATGATCCTCGAAGATCCGGAGCTGACCACGCCCATCGAGGACGCCATTTCCGGCGGACAGAACGCCGCGGCGGCCATCGACAGCGCCATGGGCACGGTCATCGAGATGTTCGAGCAGATGGACGACGATTACATGCGCGAGCGGGCGGCGGACATGAGGGACATCCGCGAGCGGCTGCTGCGGGCGGTGCTCGGGCTGGAGGAGCGGGACATCTCCCGCCTGCCCGGCCGGTGCATTCTGGCGGCGCACGACCTGACGCCTTCCGACACGGCGCGCATGGACACGCCCAACGTGGCCGGTATTCTGACCGAGGTGGGCGGCCGCACGTCCCATTCCGCCATCATGGCGCGGGCCATGGACGTGCCTGCGGTCGTGGGCTGCGCAGGCGTGCTTTCCGCCCTGAAGGAAGGCGAGCTGACGGCCATTGACGGCGACAGCGGCGAGGTGGAGATCGCGCCGGATGAAGCGCGTCAGGCGGAGCTTTTGAAAAAAATCGCCGCGCAGGCCGAGGAAAAAGAGCAGCTGCGGCTCTATCGCGACAAAGCGACGGTGACGCTCGACGGGCGGCACGTGGAAGCGGCCGTCAACATCGGCACGCCCGAAGAGGCGGCGCGGGCCGCGGCGGTGGGCGCGGAAGCGGTCGGCCTGTTCCGCTCGGAGTTCCTCTACATGGACCGCGAAGGACTACCCACGGAGGACGAGCAGTTTGAAGCGTACAAACAGGCGGCGGAGGCCCTTTGCGGCAAGCCGGTCATCGTGCGCACGCTGGACATCGGCGGCGACAAGAAGCTGCCCGCCCTGCCCCTGCCCGCGGAGGAAAACCCCTTCCTGGGCTGCCGCGCCATCCGGCTGTGCCTCTCGCACAGGGATCTGTTTTTGACCCAGCTCAAGGCGCTGCTTCGGGCGAGCGCCTTTGGAAACATCAGGATCATGTTCCCGATGATCTCCAGCCTTGAGGAACTGCGGCAGGCCAAGGCGGTGCTGGAGGAGGCGAAGGCCGCGCTGCGCGCCGAGGGCGCAGCCTTCAACGAAACCGTTCCGGTGGGCATCATGATCGAGATCCCGGCGGCGGCCATTTTGTCGGACGCCTTTGCCGCGGAATGCGACTTTTTCTCCATCGGCACGAACGACCTGATCCAGTACACCGTGGCGGTCGATCGCGGCAACGAGCGCATTGCGGGCCTGTATTCGCCCTATCATCCGGCGGTGCTGCGGCTCGTCGCGCTGACGATCGAATCGGCGCACAGGCACGGCATCCCCTGTGGCATGTGCGGCGAAGCGGCGGGCGAACCGCTGCTGATCCCGGCGCTGCTGGGCATGGGGCTGGACGAGTTTTCCATGAGCGCGGGCGCGGTGCTTGCCGCCCGGCGGCTGATCTGCGGCCTGAAGGAAAGCGACTGCGCCGCCCTTGCAAAACAGGCGCTCGCCTGCTCGACCGCAGAAGAGGTCAGGGCGCTTTTGCTTTCGCAGAAATCCTGACGGATTTGTGCGAGTACACCGTTCTTTCCCTGTTTCTTGCGAAACGGCCGGGAAAGAACGAAAGGTTGTCATCCTGCGGGTGACGACCTTGAGCAAGGAAGCGCCGGAAGCGTTAGCGAACCGGGGCGACCATTTCCGCAAACCGCCTGCCGTGTGCCCTTTGGGTGCGGCGTTTTGCGGATTTTTCCAAGGAGGCATATCGCCCTGCGGGCGATAACGTTGCGAAGTGAGGCCTGCGGTCCCTTGACCCTGGGGAGCTTAAAGTTTCCCTTCAAAAACTTTCAAAAAATATAAAATAAATCCCCAAACCGTTGCGCCTGCCTTTTGAAAAATGGCTTCATAGACAGTGCAAACAGATAAAAAACAGCTTCGTTTTTCGGGGCTGTTTTTTTTTAGAAGAATCAAACGAAGGCGTTCGCGGAAAACTGTTTGCATCTCCCACTCAAAAACTTTCCGAAAGAAGGCGGCTGGCCGTTTTTCCAAAAAAATTCTTCTTTTCAAAGCCTTCCTCTAAACGGCAGCCAGCGGCTTTTGCTTGAATCCTTTCTCCCCCAACCTCCTTCAAAGCGGCAGAGGAAAACTTTTTACCGGAATGCTTTTCCCTCAACCCTGCCTCAAAACGGCAGCGAAAAACTTTTCCTGAACGCCTTCTCCCGTCCCCCTCCCTCAAAGCGGCAGCCGGCAACGCCTTCTACTTTTCTTTTTATTAAAAGTTTTTTGAAAGGGTTCGGGAAAAATTTTTTTCAAAAAAGTTTTCCTGACGTCTCCCCCGCCTCCCTCCCCATCCCCCTGCATAGTCCGCGCGGCGGCGGGGGATACTGTGTATGGACGATGTTCCAGCAAACCTTGGAAGGAGAAAGAAACGACTCATGAAAAAACGGAACAGCAGTTGGTTTTTGAGTGCGGCGCTGTGTGCGCTGCTCAGTTTGACGGCCTGCACGAACAACAGCGGCGGCGGGATCAGCCCTTCGCCGTCCCTGCCGCCCAGCGCCCTGCCCAGCGCCAGCGCCGCGCCCGGCGGCACGGAATCCGGCCCGCCCGCAGCGACCATGGCGCCGGGAAACGACGCGGCCGCAACGCATTTTCAGGCGGGAACCTATTCCGCGGCGGCCAAGGGCATGAACGGCGACGTGACGGTGGAAGTGACGTTCACGGACAGCGTCATTCAGGAAGTGCAGGTCACCAGACATCAGGAGACGGACGGCAAGTGGGAAGAACCGGTGCGCACCATCCCGCAGGCCATTGTGGACGGCCAGACCCTTGACGTGCAGGCCGTTTCGGGCGCGACGCTCACGTCAAACGCCATTTTGCAGGCGGTGGAGGACTGCGTCCGGCAGGCGGGCGGCGATCCTGCGGCGCTCAAGACCGGCGGCTCCCACGCGGGCGGCAGCGGCGTGATCGGCGGCGTGGTCAACGGCGTGGGCGACGTGGTGGACGAGATCGGCGACGGCATCCATGACGCGGGCGACGCCATCGACGGCACGAAGCCCAGCGCCACGCCCTACAACAGCAGCAGGCCGGTTACGACGGCAAAGCCCTGACCTTTCGCAAAAATCAGGATTTTTGCGAGTTTTCCGGTTTTCTCTTGTCCTCAAAGAGGACGGCCAGGGGCGCTGTCTCACTTCGCAATGTTATCGCCCGCAGGGCGATATGCCTCCTTGGAAAAATCCGCAAAACGCCGCGGGCGGTTTGGGGAAATGGTCGCTCCGGTTCGCTAACGCTTCCGGCGCTTCCTTGCCCAAGGTCGTCACCCGCAGGGTGACATTCCACCTTGCTGAAATCCCTGATTTTCAATCGAAAATCAGGGGAGTGGGCTTCCCCCTTCCTTCTCCGCCCACTGGGCGCGGTCGGGGTCAGCCCCCTGGACCCCGCAAGGGGTACTTTTTTCAAAAAGTACCCCTTGACCCCGAAAAACTTTCAAAAAGAAAATAGAATCCGTAAAAATTTCCAACTTCCCTCCTGCGCCAGGGTGAGGACGAGAACAGCGTTCAAAAAAAATCCGTCTGCCTTCTTCAGAAAAGTAGAAATGAGGGGGGCTTCTAAAAAGCTCCGCTCCCTTCTTTCGCGGCGGCTGGGAACGGGTTCTTTCAGACAAAACAGCTTCGCTTTTCCGGGGCTGTTTTTGTTTGGGATTTTGGAATACTGTTTGCTGGACGATTTCCGCTTTTTCAAACCTTCTTGTCAAAAAATCACCGCCCTCTTCTCTGCGCTCTCCTCTTATTTATGCTCCATCAGAAAGCAAGCGCATCTTTTCCGGATTTTCCTTTCCTTTGAAGGTTTTTGAAGGGGGTCTGGGAGATACTTTTTTCAAAGGTTGTCACCTGAAAGGTGACATGCCACCTTGCTGAAATGCCAAATTTTCAGCAGGAAAATTTGGTAAAAAGTGTCCCCCAGCGTCTCTCTCGTCTCTCCCCAAAGTCCCTCTTCTTTATTTCCCGGAAAAGCTGTGAAAAAAGCGCAGGGAGGCGGAGTTTTCCACAAAGAAGTTGTGGATATTGTGGAAAACAGAGGCGAACAGGCCGAAAAGCGCTGCGGCTTTTCCAAAACGATCCGGCAAAATGCACCGCGTTTTTTCAAAAAACCGCCCAGAAGCCTGACGGGAAGCGGCAGAATTTTTTCACCAAAAACAAAAAGAACCGGACGCAACATCCGGTTCTTTGCCTGGGAGATTTTTTGAAAATTCGAAACTTTCCAGCTTATTCCGCCTTGGCGGGCTCCTTGCGCTTGAAGTGGTACAGGCGGCTGATGGGCTTATAGACCAGGAAGGTCACGACGCAGTTGATGCCCGCCTTGATGAGATTGAAGGGCAGGAACACCGGCAGCAGCATGGCCACGACCGCCTCGCGGGGCGTGCCCATGAAAATGGGGGTAAAGATCACGTTCCACACCAGCATGGAAGCCGTCATGGCCAGCCCGCCCACGATGAGGGCGACGATGGCGCGCTTGAGGGATTTTCCGTGCTGATAGATCAATCCGGCGGTGACGACCATGATGCCCGTGGCGAAAATGTGCATCATGATGCCGATCCAGCCGGAGGCGGCGGACACCGTCAGACCCTGGATCACGGACACGACGACGGTGAGCAGCAGACCGGCCCACGGCCCGAACAGGAACGTGCTGATGAGCAGCGGGATGTCCGCCGGGTCGTATTCGAGGAAGGACGCGGCGGGCAGGATGGGCAGATGGATCAGCGCGACCAGCACGACGGACAGCGCGGCCAGCAGCGCCAGAAAGACCAGCGTGCGGGTGGAGAAAGCGTTTGTGGTTTTTGCGTTCATGGGAGTACCTCCTGAAAAACTTGTGGGGTCGCTGCATCGCAGCGCCGAGCGGCCAGACCGATCGGGTGGGTTTCGGCGGAGGTGCTGCCTCTGCGCCCGCTTTTTTTCTTTTTCCTCTTTTTTCAGACTTTTTGGGAACTGGAAGAAAGTTTTCGAACCTTTCCGGCGGTTTTCGTCTTTTCAAAAGAACGCTGCTTTTTTGGAAGGCAGTTGCTTTTTTCGAAAAAATCGAAAGTCCCCAACCATTCCCGCCCCGGCTCGCCGCAGAACCCGGCAGCCGGAACGTCCGAAAAAATCCCCGCAGCGCGTGTTGCTGCGGGGCGATGAGGCAAAAGAAACGTTCCAGACCGGTGTTTCAATCGTTCGCGCTTCCAACCGCGCCGCATGCTTCCATGCGGACGATCGACCGGACAGGCCGGAGAACCGGCGGGCCGGAGAACGGCCTGGTGCTGCGCTTGCCCCGGCGCTTGGCCGCGGCGAAAACCGGAGTGGACAGGGTGTGTGCAGGCGGGATACGCCTTACGCCGTTTCTTTCTTCCGGACTATGACCGTTGGTACCGGATTTTCACCGGCTCGGCCCGCCTTGCGGCAGGTTCGTGGACTGCGGAGGCTTTTCCTTTCGCCCCCTTCACCACCAGTGGAGAATTTCACTCCGCCCCGAAACAGACTTTACGCGTTCAGTATAGTAGCAAGAAGCAGAATTGTCAAGGGGGAGACGGTGGGGAGACGGGGGGGGGGGGGGGGGGGGGGGGGGGGGGGGGGGGGGGGGGGGGGGGGG
>JAEYFO010000178.1 GCA_023402915.1 Bacillota bacterium
GTTGCCGCCGTACTGGTTGATCATCTTAACGAACTCGGGCATGACGGAGCTGGCGCCATGGAGCACGATCGGGAAGCCGGGCAGGCGCTTGGAGACTTCTTCGAGGATGTCAAAGCTCAGCTGGGGCTTCTGGCCGGGCTTGAACTTGTAGGCGCCGTGGCTGGTGCCGATGGCGATGGCCAGAGAATCGACGCCGGTGCGGCTGACGAACTCTTCGACCTCTTCGGGACGGGTATAGGAGGCGTCCTCGGCGGAAACGTTGACCGCATCCTCGATGCCGGCCAGACGGCCCAGCTCGCCTTCGACGACCACGCCGTGATCGTGGGCATATTCAACGACCTTGCGGGTCAGGGCGATGTTTTCTTCGAAGGAATGATGGGAGCCGTCGATCATGACGGACGTGAAGCCGCCGTCGATGCAGCTCTTGCACAGCTCGAAGGTGTCGCCGTGATCCAGATGCAGGCAGATGGGCAGGCCGGTCTCGATGATGGCCGCTTCCACCAGCTTCATCAGATAGGTGTGGTTGGCGTACTTGCGGGCGCCGGCGGACACCTGAAGGATCAGAGGAGCGCTCAGCTCCTTGGCCGCTTCGGTGATGCCCTGGATGATCTCCATGTTGTTGACGTTGAACGCGCCGATGGCGTAGCCGCCCTCATAGGCTTTCTTGAACATTTCAGTGCTGGTTACGAGAGGCATAATGTCACACTCCTTTTATGAATCGATACGGTTGCTTTCGGAATTTCAGTTCCATCCTATTGTGTCGATTGTATTATACCCGATAAGCGGCGCTCTTTGCAAAGAGCAAATCCGCCGCATTTTGTCCGGATTCTTCCATTTTTAGCGGTTTTGTCTCTTTTTTGCACTCATCCTCACAGATACGGCGATGTCTATACCTGTTCGCACCTATTTTCCGCTGTTTTTCTCAGGATTCCGGCTCGGATTTCCGTACTCCTGAGGTATGATGGAAATTTGTTTCTTTTTTGACGTGCTTTTGTTCATCGTTTCTGACATTTGTCCAGCCTTTCCCCCGGCGGAAAAACGTGGTATGCTACAAAAGCGGCCCGCGCGCAGCCGGGCGCTTCAAAAAGGAGGAACTTTCATGCGGACAAGAGGCTTTGAACCGGTCGAAGCGCAGTTCCGTCAGGCGAAAAACGAACCCCGCCTGCCGCTGCACGCCACGCGCACTTCCGCCGGATACGATTTTTATGCGACGGAGGATCTTTCCATCGCGCCGGGCGAAAAGGCTCATTTCCCTACCGATCTCAAGGCGTACATGCAGCCGAACGAAATGCTGCTGCTCATTGTGCGCAGCTCCATGGGCATCCGTCAGGACCTGATGGCGGCCAACACGGCGGGCATTGTGGACAGCGATTATTACGGAAATCCCGACAACGACGGGAATCTCATCGTGTTTTTGAGAAATCTCCGTCCAGCGATGGCGCTTTCGGGCTACCGGACGGCGACGCTCTCCGGCGGCGAAACGATCGACGTTCCCATCGTCGAGGATCTTCGCGAAACGAACACCGTCCATATTCGCGCGGGCGAGCGGGTCATTCAGGGCATTTTCGTTCCTGTGCTGCCCGCCGATCAGGGCGCTGACGCGCCGGAGCGTTCCGGCGGGTTCGGCAGCTCCGGAAAATAGTCGGTTCGTTTTTATAAAAAAGCGTCTTTTCAGCGGACGCTTTTTTCGTTTTTGGAAAGGTCTTTTCCAAAGTTTTTTCGGAAAAGCCTGCCACAATTCCGCCGCGATCCGCCTGCTCTTTCAGCTTCCTTTCAGCCTTCTTCCGGCTTCTTTTCAGGCTTTCCCCCTCTTTTTACATTCGCCACGATTTTGCCGCAATTCCCCCTTGAGAATTCACATTGCCGTCATTTCTCTCTCAAAGTTTTTGTCTATCCTCTCTTTCGTAGCAAAAGGGCCGCCGACCGGCCGGAAAGGAACTGCTTTGGAACAAGCGATCCCCACCCCCATCGCCGTGTTTGAGCGGCAGGAGAAAAAATATCTGCTCGGCGAAATTCAGGTCTCCCAGCTGCTCTCGGCGGCCGGTTCCCGCCTGCGGATGGATCAATACGGCCTGCACAGCATTTATAACATCTATTACGATACCGAAGCGTTTGATCTGATCCGCACCTCCATCGACAAGCCGCCCTACAAAGAAAAGCTGCGGCTGCGAAGCTACGGCGTGCCCAAACCGGCGGACACGGTGTTCGTGGAGCTGAAAAAGAAAGCGTCGGGCACGGTCTACAAGCGCCGGGTTCCTCTGACCCTTTGTGAAGCGGAGCGCTATCTCAACCACGGCATCCGCCCGGCGGAGCAAAGCCAGATCCTCCGGGAGATCGGCTATTTTCTTTCCTTTTACCATCCTTTTCCCCGGCTGTGGCTGGGCTATGACCGGGTGGCCTACGAAGGGACGGCGGACGACGGCCTGCGGCTGACCATTGACCGGCGCATCCGCAGCCGCTGGGACGGCCTTTCGCTTGCGGCGGGGGACGGCGGCGAGCTGCTCCTTCCCGAGGGACAGTGCCTGATGGAGCTCAAAGCGCCGGGCGCGCTGCCGCTTTGGCTGGCGCATTTGCTGTGCGCGCTTTCTCTCTATCCGGCTTCGTTTTCCAAATACGGCGCGGTGTACGCCCGCGCGCAGACAATCCCTGCTGATTTTGATCTTTCTTCTGAACGGAGGACGCCATGCTTACAAGTATCATCGACTCTGCCGGTCTGACGCTGACGACCGTGCTGCTTTGTACCGCCGCCTCGCTGGTGCTGGGCGCGGCGGTGTCCCTGCTTTGCTGCCGGGACGAACCCTGCTCGAAGAGCTTTGCGCTGACGGTGGCGCTGCTCCCGTCGCTGGTACAGGCGGTCATCATGATGGTCAGCGGCAGTCTGGGCGCGGGCGTGGCCGTGGCAGGCACGTTCAGCCTGGTGCGCTTTCGCTCCGCTTCCGGTTCTGCCCGGCAGATCTGCGCGATCTTTTTCGCCATGGCCGTCGGCCTTGCGACCGGCATGGGCTTTGTGACGTTTGCGTTCTTGTTTGCGGTCATCGTGGGCGCGGCGTTCTTCCTTTTGAGCCGTTCGCCCCTGGGGAACACGCCTGCGGTGTTTCGGGAGCTTCGCATCACCATTCCGGAAGCGCTCGATTACACCGAAGTGTTTGACGATCTGTTTTCCCGCTATACCCGCCGCGCGGCGCTTGACCGGGTCAAAACCACCAATCTGGGCAGTATGTACG
>JAEYFO010000026.1 GCA_023402915.1 Bacillota bacterium
GATGAGGGGCTTGTAGATGTCGGACGTGAAGGAGGAGGAAGCCACCAGCAGCTGGCTGTCGGCGGTGGACATGGAGGCGGCGATGATGGCCGCCATGAGGATACCGGCCACGAACGGCGGGAAGAGCTTGCGCGCCAGCGTGATGAACACCATCTTCTGCATACCGTCCGGCAGCAGCTCTTCGCCCACGACCATGCGGCCGAGATAGGCCATCAGCAGCGTTGCGCCCAGCGCCAGAATGACCCAGACGATGGCGACGGTGGCGGATTTTTTGATCATGGAAGGCTTCTCGATGGCCATGAAGCGCACGAGGATGTGCGGCATGCCGATATAGCCCAGGCCCCAGGCCAGACCGTTGATGATCTCAGAGGGACTGGCGGAGAAAAGGTTGGTGGTGAACGCGCACGAGACCGTGCTGCCGCCGTCCGTATAGGTGAACACCTTTGACAGGGCGGACGTATCGAGGTTCTGGGTCAGCACGATGGCGATGGGCACGGCCAGCACCGCCACCAACATCAGCAGCCCCTGGAAAAAGTCCGTCCAGCACACGGCCTTGTAGCCACCGAGGAACGTATAGCAGATCAGGATCAGGGCGAAGATCAGCATCGCCGTGCCGGTATCGATGGAGAAGATCGTGGTGAACACCGTTGCGCCCGCCACAAAGCCGGAAGCGACGTATACCGTGAAGCACACCAGGAACACGATCGCGCAGATGACCTGAAGCGTCAGGCTCTTGGAGGCGAAGCGGTTGGAAAGGTACTGCGGCAGGGTGATGGAATCGTTGGCCGCCTGAGAGAAGCGGCGCAGGCGCTTGGCCGTCAGGATCCAGTTCAGGCTCGTGCCGATGACCAGACCGATGCCGATCCACGCCTGCCCAAGGCCGAAGGCCAGCACGCTTCCGGGCAGCCCCATCAGCATCCAGGCGCTCATGTCGGAAGCCTGCGCGCTCATGGCCGTGACCCACGGGCCCATGGAGCGGCCGCCGAGGAAGTATTCCTTTTCGCCGCCGCCCCGGCTGCGGAAGAAGAACACGATGCCGATGGCCAGCATGGCGGCAAAGTAAAGGATAAATGCGAGCAGTTCGAAGTTCAAAATAAAAGACCTCCCGAATTGGTATCAAAGAAAATTGCGGCGAAGCGAAACCGCGCAGCGGAAGTGGTTCAGCTTCGGGTTTTATTCTTGCATAGATGAAATATGGAATACAATGCAGAATAAAGTACAGAATATTTTCTGGAAAATATTTGATGAAACAGATAAAAATATAGAAAATAAGCGGGATTTTTGATGATTAAAACACGAGACAAACAGATGGAATTGAAATGGAATTATCAAAGAAAAATACGCAAAAACGCAGGCCTGTTTTGCGAAAATTTTGCAGGATGAGAAAAATATGCCGTCAAAACTGGCGGCGCAGCCAAAAAAGGGCGGACGCAAGCGCGCCGGCCTGCGTCCGTCTTTAGATGATTTGGAGATGTTTTGGAAAAGAAGCCCGGCGGATCAGTCCTTGATGCCGTAGATGCCGTAGTACTTCTTCTTCATGTAGTCGATGTAGTACTTGCTCTGGATGGGTTCGCCCGTGGCGCGCTCCATGACGGACACCGTGGGATAGGTGAAGCCGTACTGATGGATCTTGTTGTGGAACCAGGTATGGATGGCTTCGAATTCGCCGTTTTCCACCTGCGTATAGAAATCGGGGATATCGCGCAGGATGCCCTGGAGCAGCTGGCCGTCGAAGATGTTGCCCATGGCGTAGGACTGGAACTTGCCGAAGTCCTCCGTCCAGTGGATGTCCTGCAGGCAGCCCTCGAGGTCGTTGGTGGGACGGATGCCAAGGGATTCTTCGTACTTGTCGTTCCACACCTCGGGCAGCTTGCCGAAGTCCAGCTTGCCTTCAAACATATCCTTCTCGATCTCGAAACGGATGACGGGATGGAGGTTATAGGTCAGCTCATCGGCGCTGGTGCGCTTGAACTGGGGCTGCACCTTGCAGGTGGCGCGGAAGAAGTCCACGGGATCCCAGCCGCGCAGTTCGGGGAAGCGGCTTTCGACGAACGGGAAGAAGAACTTCCAGAACTGGGGAGAGCGGCAGATGACGTTTTCGTAGAAGCGGGACTGGGACTCGTGCGCGCTGCACTTCATGCCGCCCCAGATGCCGGCTTCGACCACTTCGTCGCTCGAGCCGAGGCTGTAGAGGGAATGACCCATCTCATGGGCATAGGTGAAGAGGTTGTCCAGACCCACGTCAGCGCCGCTGACCGTCACGCGGGAATCGCGCGGGCCGAGCATGGCGGACCAGCCGTGGACGACCTTGGCGAAGGAAGCCATGTCGGCGGTATAGCCGAAGCGGTGGCACATATAGGCGGAAAGCTCGTCGATCTCCTTGACGTGACCGTAGAACACGTTCAGGACGGAATCGTCCAGCTCTTTGGAATAGGGCAGCACCTTGAACATGAGCTTGCTCATTTCGGTTTTGAGCTCGCCGAGCAGACGGCTGCACGTTTCGATCGTCAGATCCTCATCATAGAAGTTGATGATGGTCTGGAGAGGATGCTTGTGCGGGTCGGAAATCATCGCGGCCTTGTACTTGAGCTGGAAGTACTTTTCCAGCGCGGGACGCCAGATGGAGTAGTCGTTCTTGCGGCGGGCTTCCATCCAGGCGGCGTCGTTTTCAAAGTGGACGCGGACGATCTCAGCCTGAAGATCGGCGGGCGTGCCGGTAGCGTTGTTGAAGTTGAACAGGAACCGGCGGCCGACGGCGCGGTCGATATCCGTTTCGTAATCGGAGGGGGACAGGGAGCGGAACTTTTCCGCCAGATCGTAGCATTCCTTCGTGGAGAACAGCTCCACGCGCTTGCCGGAGAAATACACGCTGCTGTCCTCGCGATAGGCGCGGGCAGTCTTGGGCATGTAGGTGATCATGTCCCACTTCATCAGGTCGATGATCCCGTCATACATTCTGCTTTCGCGCAGCAGTTCCTTGGCGCGGTCAAGCGCCTGCCGGGTGGTCATAGTCGTCATTTGCCTTGCTCCTTTCAAATATCCGGATTGCAAAGTGATAAAACTTTCGGAAAGTCCCGCAGAAAAAATGCGGCGCGGGACGGTTCTGTTTTCACGCCCCATTATACACGACATTTTCTTCATAGGAAAGAAGCCGCGGGGCAATCTCATAAGAAAAACCTGATAAAATCAAAAACCAAGCCTGCAAGGTGATAAAATGACAGCTTTGCTGCGCACGGCGGCACAACCCTGTTGAAAGAAAGAAACAGCGGGAAGGGACGGGGTGCGGGGGAAGGCGGCTTTGATGGAAAAAACGGGAAAATGCAGGGCGCACGATCGAAAAATTCAAAGGTTTTTCCTATGGAAGAGGGCGGGAGAGCCTATGGGGGAAGGGCCTCGCGAAAAAAGGGGCCTCCGCTTTTTCGCAGAGACCCCGAAGGCTCCGGCTTTGCGCCGGGGAAAGGAGATCAGTTTTCGCGCATGCAGCGCAGCTGGCCAACGGTCACGCCATAATCCAGGCGGAGCGTTTCGATGCGCCACACGCCGTCCTCGCATTTGAGCATATCGTCCACATAAAGGCCATAGCCTTCGTAGACCTCGCCGTTATCGGTGTAGGTGTGGTGGTCATGCATACGGGTGAGCAGCTTTGCGTGGGTATCATCCACAAAATAGACGATCTGGTTGACGCCGAAGTGGGTGGGAACCATGTCGCCCTGACCTATGGTGAATTGAACGGAGCCGATCTGGCTTTCAATGTCGGTGGCGCCGGGATAGCCGCTCCAGATGGCGCGGAAGCCCTCCAGTCCCTCTTCGGTGAAAACATCCCGCAGAACTTCGTAATCGTTGAGGTCGTTGCCGAGGAAATAGCGGCTTTTGGTGGCCAGGATCCGGGGGATTTCCTTGATCTGCGCGTCGGTATAGGGCTTTCCGGCAGCCATGAGGATCTCGTGCGCCATGGCCTTGACGTCGGCGCTGTATTCCATGGTAGCGGTTTGGGGCACGTATTCGTCGCTCGCAGTGGCCTCGGCTTGAGGCTGTTCGAGCACGCCCAGCGCATGGCGCACGGCGATGGGGCCGCCGTAGATGCCCGCAGCGAGGCAGGTGCCGCAGGCGGGATAGCGCGCGCCCTGCTTCGTACCGCCGCAGAGGTTGCCGACGATCAGCTCGCCCACGCCGTAGAGGTTTTCAATGACCGTGCCGTCCTTGCGAACCAGGCGGCAGAACTCGTCGCAGGCCAGACCCATCAGGCAGTTCGTGTTCATGGACGGGTCGAACAGGCTCATGTAGTAGGGCGGCGTGGTCATGCTCACCATGTAGGCGTTCGGCACGCCGAAGGGATCTTCGCCGCCGGATTCCTTGCAGGCGTTATAGTCAGCCACGGTCTGAAGAAGGGCTTCTTTGTCGATGCCGTAAACGTCCGCCAGCTCTTCAAGGGTGTCCGCCTTGTAGGCGTAACCGTTCGCCACGCCCTGCTCGGCCAGCGCCACATAGGGGCTGGTGGAATCCATGAAGCAGTAGGCCTTTTTGTCGCTCTGCTCGTTGATGAACTGGTTCTTGTCCGAACCCATGTATTCATTGCAGAAACGCCTGCCTTCGATGTTCGTGTTGAAGAAGCTCACGCAGGGGGCAAGGCCGCCTTCGACGTGATAGCCGTTCTTGCCGTCCTCCGTGCGCCACACGCCGCCGCAGCCGTAGCCCACCATGTACGCGCCAAGCGAAAGCGCCATCTCGTGGCCGTCGCCCGTGGCGCCCGCCGTGCAGTAGGCGTTTTCAGAGTACCATTCCGGCATGTATTCCTTCATCAGTTCCTCGTTTTTGAGGAAGCCGCCGGTGGCCAGAATGGTCGTGCCGGCGTAAATGTTATATTGGCCGTCCTTGTCCTCCACCGTCACGCCCTTGACCGCGCTGTCCTCGACGATGAGGGACACGGCCTTGGATTCATACCGGGGCGTGACGCCCAGACCCTCCGCGATGGAGAGCATTCCGGAAAACAGTCCTGCGCCCGCGCCTTCCGTGGTGAAAACGTCCAGATCCTGCGC
Organism: Bacillota bacterium; assembly: GCA_023402915.1. Classification (GTDB taxonomy): domain Bacteria; phylum Bacillota; class Clostridia; order Christensenellales; family CALWSW01; genus JAEYFO01. Next base: position 5,037 of record JAEYFO010000026.1, read on the forward strand.
GTCGCCGCCGCTGCCGGTGAAAGCGTCGGTGTGGAAGGGGACGCCGTTGTCGTAAAGATAATCAAAGATCTCGCCGGACATATCCACGATGCGGTTGTTGAGCGCTTCATTGGCGTTCCCGCGGGAGGACTGCACCAGATAGGCCTTCATCTGCTCGGGCGTGTATCCCTTGCCGGTCAGCTCGTTGAACTTGCTGCCGCAGGCCCACAGATACCCTTCGTTGAGCGCGGAAGAGCCGCCCGCCATGGCCAGCTTTTCCAGCAGGATCACGCTTTTGCCCTGCTTCGCCACCTCAATGGCAGAGGACACGCCGCCCGCGCCCGCGCCGACGACCACGAAATCCACCGTTTCGTCGCGGCCGGGGGCTTCCGTCGCTTCGGCGGCAGGGGGTTCGGCAGCTTCCGTCGCTTCGGGCGCTTCCGTTGCCACAGGGGCGGACGAACAGGCGCAAAGCGCCAGCGCCAGCAGCGCCGCGAGGGTCAGCGCCAGACATTGCTTCAGAGTCTTCATTTCCTTGAACCTCCATATATAGTATTTTCCCGGTGGGAAAAGGGAGAACTGTTTTCAAAGTGAAAAGAGACGTTTTTCAAAGTGAAAAGAGACGAAAACAGAATCGCAGAAAAAAGAAACTTGATCGTTAGAAAAAAGTTTAACGGTATGCCCTAAGGGAAAGTCAAGATGATTTTTTGAAAAAATTAAGAAAACGTGCAAAAAAACCGCTCCGATTCGGATCATCCGAAAAGAAGCGGTTTTTTCAAAAGAGAGACGAAAGGGAGTTTCCGGCGGGACGCGGAAAGCGGTTCGAAAAATTTTGCCGAGCGAAAAAAGGCGCGTCAGGCTTCTTCGCCTTCCTTTGCCGCTGTCCACAGCGGATAGGGATAGGGCACAGCCCGAAAGCCCGCCCGTTCATACAGCCGGATGGCACTTGGCTCCACGGCGGAAAGGTAGAGCGGCAGCCCGGGGCAGTCCGTCCGGTGGTCGCTTAGGACGTGCGTGAGCAGCGTGGCGCAATAGCCCTGCCGCCGGAATTCCGGCACGGTGAACAGGTTTTGAAGATAGGCGCAGTCGCCGTTTCGAAGCACGGTGCAGTAGGCCGCCGCCTGCCCTTCGGGCGTGCGCAGCAGATAGCCGCGGCAGTCCGGCCGGGAAAGCAGCAGCTCCTCCATGCCCAGCGCCCACGGGCCGAGGTTCCGGCTCAGCAGGGCGGAAAGCTCCATGGTCAGCTCTTTGGGCCGCTCGAAAACCGCCTGCCTGTTTGGAAAAAGGCCGGAAGGTTCGGCCAGAAGCTCCATGGTCGCTTCCCCTTCGAAAAACGAGACGGCGTAGCCCCGCTCCTTCAAGGCGGAAACGAGCGCGTCCTCCCCCGGCAAAAAGCCGCCGTACACCCGCGGCGCCATGCAGCGGGCGCGGTAGAATTTTTCCACATCGGCCAGCGCGGCATCAAGATCGCACGAAAGGTCGAGGATCACGCCGTGGTTGGCGTCGTGGCAGGCGGCGTTTTGCGGGTCGCGAAACAGCAGCCCATAGGGCCGCCAGACGACGGAAGAATAGAGCGCCGGGCTATAGAGGAAAAAGCGCCTGAGCCGTTCGATGGAAAACTTCAAAGGACAAAGCCCTCCGTTTTTTGAGTGGAAACGGCCGTCAGGATGCAAAGACGACCCGGCTCACATA
>JAEYFO010000233.1 GCA_023402915.1 Bacillota bacterium
GATGGGGGGCCGTGTGCTCCGATGGGGTGCCGTGTGCTCCGTAAGGCGCCGTTTCGCATGGGGCTGTGTGCCTCGTGGGGGGAGTGGAGCGGCAGTTCTACGTGGGCCGCCCATTCCGGAAAAATGAAAAAACGAGTCGGAGCCAAAGGCTTTTGTGTTCCACAGAATGCCTTCAAACTTTGACGGACTTCCGCCGATCAATGGGAAAATCTGCGTCCAAAGGGTTCAGCCGCTGCGCAGCGCCAACGTTTTTCAGCAGCAAGCGGCGTTGAGCAAAATGCGAAGGGGCTACCCTATTTTCTCTTTTTGTGATAAAATGACACCGATCGCGCTGGGGTTCTGAACCTTCGGCGCTTTGCCTTGCAACAACCCCAAGGGAGGAAACGTTCTGCTGTGAAAAGTCTGATGAAGTACATGCGGGAGTACCGGAAAGAGTGCGTTCTCGGCCCGCTGTTCAAGCTGCTCGAGGCGACGCTGGAGCTGCTCGTTCCGCTGGTGGTGGCCGCCATCATCGATAACGGCATCAAGTCCGGCGATACGCCCTACATCCTCTGGATGTGTGTGTTGATGGTGGGATTGGGTCTTGTGGGTCTGGTCAGCAGCATCACGGCGCAGTATTTTGCCGCAAAGGCTGCCGTCGGTTTTTCGAGCAAGCTGCGCCACGCGCTCTTTTCTCATATCCAAAGTCTTTCCTACAGCGAGCTGGACACCATCGGCACGTCCACGCTTATGACCCGCATGACCAGCGACGTCAATCAGGTGCAAAACGGCGTGAATCTGACGCTGCGCCTGCTGCTGCGCTCTCCCTTTGTGGTGTTCGGCGCGATGGTCATGGCCTTTACCATCGACCTCAAGGCCGCGCTCATTTTCGCTGTGGCCATCCCCGTGCTGTTCGCCGTTGTGGCGGGCATCATGGCGCTGACCATGCCTCTTTATAAAAAGGTGCAGAAAAAGCTCGATCACGTCCTCGGCATCACCCGGGAAAACCTCACCGGCGTGCGCGTCGTCCGCGCCTTTGACCGGGAAGAGGCGGAAACCGTCCGGTTTGAAGGGGAAAATGGCGCGCTGACCGGCTTGCAGCTGCGGGTGGGACGAATCTCTGTGTTGATGAATCCGCTCACGTACGTCGTCATCAATCTGGGCATCGTGCTGATCCTGCGCCGCGGAAGCAGCGGCGTGAACGTGGGCGAATTGACGCAGGGGCAGGTGGTGGCGCTGGTCAACTATATGTCCCAGATCCTTGTGGAGCTGATCAAGCTGGCCAATCTGGTCATCACCATCAGCAAATCCCTCGCCTGCGCAGGACGCATTTCCGCCGTGCTGGCCCAGCCTTCTTCCATGAGCGAACCGGAAGCGCCCCAGATGGGAAGCATCGCGCCGGACGTGCCCGTCGTGACCTTTTCCCACGTCGGGTTCACCTATCAGGGTGCGGGCGCAAAGTCCCTCGACGCCATTGATTTTACGGTCAAGCGGGGCGAGACCGTCGGCGTGATCGGCGGCACGGGCAGCGGAAAATCCTCGCTGGTGAACCTGATCCCGCGCTTTTACGATGCGTCAGAGGGCAGCGTATCGGTGGACGGCGTGGACGTCAAGCAGTACGCCGTGAAAGACCTTCGCCAGAAGATCGGCATCGTTCCGCAAAAAGCGGCGCTCTTTTCCGGAACCATTCGGGGAAACCTTCTTTGGGGCAATGAAAATGCAGACGACGCGGCGCTCTGGCAGGCGCTTGAGGCGGCGCAGGCGGCCGAATTTGTCCGAAAAAAAGGGGGCGGACTGGACGCGCGCGTCGAGCAGAACGGCCGGAATTTCTCCGGCGGCCAGAAGCAGCGCCTGACCATTGCCCGCGCGCTGGTGCGCAAGCCGGAGATCCTCATTTTGGACGACAGCGCCTCGGCGCTGGATTTTGCCACGGACGCAGCCCTTCGAAAAGCCATTCGGGAGCTGCCGGACGCGCCGACGACGTTCATCGTCAGCCAGCGCGCGTCGAGCATTCGCTACGCCGATCAGATCCTCGTGCTGGACGACGGCAGGGCCGTGGGCTGCGGCAGGCATGAGCAGCTGATGGAGAGCTGCCCGGTATACCGGGAAATTTATCAGTCCCAGTTTGAAACGAAGGGAGGGGACAAGCAGTGAGCCGTCCAAACGAAAAACGCGCGCCGAAGGGAAAGGCCAAACGCCAGCCGGTGGACAGGGCGACGCTCAAAAAAGTCCTCCGCCGCATCAAACCCTACGGGGGTTTTGTGGCGCTGAGCCTGCTCCTTGCGGCGGTCACCGTGGCGCTGACGCTCTATGTGCCGGTGCTCACCGGCGATGCGGTCGATCTGATCGTCGGCCCGGGCGAAGTGGATTTTGCCGGCGTGTGGGTGCTGGTGCGGACGATCCTTATCGCCGTGGGACTGACCGCGCTGGCACAGTGGATCATGAGCCTTTGCAACAACCATATCACCTATCACGTCATTGAGGACCTGCGCACGGAGGCGTTTCGCCGCATTGAAATTCTGCCGCTCAAGTATCTTGACGCGCACAGCAGCGGCGAGATCGTCAGCCGGGTCATCGCGGACGCGGATCAGTTTGCCGACGGCCTTTTGATGGGCTTTACGCAGCTGTTTACGGGCGTTTTGACCATTCTGGGCACGCTGGGCTTCATGTTCGCCATCAACGGCTGGATCGCGCTATTGGTGGTGCTCGTCACGCCGGTGAGCCTGTTTGTGGCCAGCTTTATCGCCAAGCGGACTTATTCCATGTTCAAGCTGCAAAGCGAGACGCGCGGCGAGCAGACCGCCTTCATCGACGAAATGGTCGGCGGGCAGAAGGTGGTGCAGGCGTTTGGCCACGAGAAGCAGGCGCTCGAGCAGTTCGACGAGATCAACGGCAGGCTCGAAAAGTGCTCCCTGCGGGCGATCTTCTTTTCGTCCATCACAAACCCTGCGACCCGCTTTGTCAACAGCCTGGTCTATACCTGCGTGGCGCTGTCCGGCGCGCTTTCCGCCGTGGCCGGGGCGATCACCGTGGGCGATCTGACCTGCTTTCTGTCCTACGCAAACCAGTACACCAAGCCC
>JAEYFO010000255.1 GCA_023402915.1 Bacillota bacterium
GATGGGGGAAGAAGGCCATGGTGAACACCGCGTAGATGGGCAGCTTGGCCGAGCAGCTCATGAAGGGCGTGAGAAGGATCGTCATTTTCCGGTCGCGCTCCGAGGGCATGGTGCGGCTGGCCATCACGCCGGGCACGGTGCAGCCGAAGCCCACCAGCATGGGCACGATGCTGCGGCCCGAAAGCCCGATCTTTCGAAGGAGCTTATCCATCACGAAGGCCACACGCGCCATGTATCCGGTGTCCTCCAGAAGCGAGAGGAAGAAAAACAGCGTCACGATGACGGGAAGGAAGCTCACCACGCTGCCCACGCCGCTGAAAATGCCGTCCACGATGAGCGAATGGATCACCGGGTCGACGCCGGCGGCGGTCAGCCCCTGATCCACCAGGCCGGTCAGCGCGTCGATGCCCATGCCGAGAAGGCTCTGAAGCCCTGCGCCGACGACGTGAAACGTCAGATAGAACACCAGCCCCATGATGCAGGCAAAGGCGGGCAGCGCCGTGTATTTTCCCGTCAGGAACCGGTCGATCTTCCGGCTGCGGGCGTGCTCCCTGCTCTCCTGCGGCTTGACGACCGTGCGGCGCACCAGCGCTTCGATGAAGGAAAAGCGCATGTCCGCAATGGCGGCCGAGCGATCCAGCCCGCGCTCCTGCTCCATTTGGAGGATGATGTGCTCGAGCATTTCCCGCTCGTTTTCCGTCAGGTCCAGCCGCCCGATGACGGCTTCGTCTCCCTCGACGGCCTTTGTGGCCGCAAAGCGCAGGGGGATCTGCGCGCTTTGGGCGTGATCCTCGATCAGGTGCATCACGGCGTGCAGGCAGCGGTGTACTGCGCCGCCGTGATCCTCTTTTCCGCAAAAATCCGTGCGCCCCGGCCGCTCCTGATACTGCGCGACGTGGATGGCATGGCCGATCAGCTCTTCAACGCCCTCGTTTTTGGCGGCGGAAATGGGGACGACAGGAATGCCCAGCAGCTCTTCCATCTCGTTGATGCGGATGGAGCCGCCGTTTCCGCGCACCTCGTCCATCATGTTGAGCGCCAGCACCATCGGCACGTCCAGCTCCATGAGCTGCATGGTCAGATAGAGGTTGCGCTCGATGTTCGTCGCGTCCACGATGTTGATGATGCCCCGGGGCTTTTCGTCGATGATGAAGCGGCGGGTCACCAGCTCCTCGCTGCCGTAGGGGGACATGGAATAGATGCCCGGCAGGTCGGTGATCTCCGTGTTCGGCCAGCCCCGGATGACGCCGCTTTTTCGATCGACCGTCACGCCGGGGAAATTGCCCACGTGCTGGTTCGAGCCGGTGAGCTGGTTGAAGAGCGTCGTTTTTCCGCAGTTCTGGTTGCCCGCCAGCGCAAAGGTCAATTTTGTCCCTTCCGGCAGGGGATGCTCGTCCGCCTTGACGTGATAGCGGCCACCCTCGCCCAGACCGGGGTGCTCCGTTTCGGCAATCTCCTCTTCAGCCGGCTGCGGTTCCGGCTTCTTTGCCTCAATGGGCGAAATTTTGATTTTTTCCGCGTCCGCCAGCCGCAGCGTCAGCTCATAGCTGTGGATGCGAAGCTCCATGGGGTCGCCCATGGGCGCGTACTGCACCAGCGTCACTTCCGCGCCCGGAATGAGGCCCATATCCAGAAAATGCTGGCGCAGCGCCCCTTCCCCGCCGACGGAAAGCACCGCGGCGCTTTTCCCGATTTCCAGTTCCCTGAGCGTCATGTGATCGATCCTTTCTTCCCGGAAATTCCGACAAAGTTAGTATACGATTACAGAAAAACCATGTCAAACTTTTTAGCGGGCTTTGGCGGAAATTGGCGGAATTTCAAAGAGAAAAACCGTAAAACAAAAACCTGCTATTGCACTTCTTTCTGAAATGCGCTACGGTGAAAACGAAAGGATACGGGAGTTTTTCCGTATGGAGCCTCGGCGGATGCGTACAATAGCAAAGAAGGGTTCTGAAAGGAGAAACAACCATGAAAATCATCAAAGTGACCGGGCGGCAGATCCTCGATTCCCGCGGCAATCCCACCGTGGAGGCGGAGGTGCTGCTCGATTCGGGCGCAATGGGACGGGGCGCTGCGCCCAGCGGCGCGTCCACCGGCGCGTTTGAGGCGCTGGAGCTGCGGGACGGCGATGCGGATCGCTACGGCGGAAAAGGCGTGAAAAAAGCCGTGGCGAACGTGAACGGCCCGCTTGCGGCGGCGCTGGTCGGAAAAGATGCGTCGGACGTTTACGCTGTGGACGAAGCGATGAAGCAGGCGGACGGCACGGCGGACAAGTCCAATTTGGGCGCGAACGCCATTTTGGCCGTTTCCATCGCCTGCGCCCGGGCGGCGGCTGCGGAAAAGAGTCTGCCGCTGTATCGTTCCCTTGGCGGCGCGGCGGCCAATCTTCTGCCCGTCCCCATGATGAACGTTTTGAACGGCGGAGCCCATGCTTCGAACAACATCGACGTGCAGGAGTTCATGATCATGCCCGTGGGCGCAGCGAGCTTTTCGCAGGCGCTGCGGTGGTGCGCCGAGGTGTATCAGGCGCTTCGCGGGCTGCTCAAGGCGAAAGGGCTGTCCGTGGCCGTGGGCGACGAGGGCGGCTTTGCGCCTGATCTGGACGGGACGGAAGCGGCGGTCTGCGCCCTGATGGAGGCCATCGAGAAAGCGGGCTATGTGCCCGGGAAGGATTTTGTGCTGGCCATCGACGCGGCGGCCAGCGAATGGAAGGGCGAAAAGATTGGGGAGTATCGCCTGCCCAAGAGCGGGAAAACCCTCGCGGGCAGCGCGCTCATCGAGCATTGGCGCGATCTTTGCAGCCGCTATCCCATCCGCTCGCTGGAGGACGGCCTCGATGAAGAGGAC
>JAEYFO010000300.1 GCA_023402915.1 Bacillota bacterium
GCTTTGGACTGCGTTCCAAAACAAACGACAACGGCCTGGCGAGCTTCCAGACCGTTGTTTTATTCGATTTTTCCTTCGCTGACAGGACACATACAGTTGTAATTAAGGAGGCGCGCAAAAACCGCCGCAGTGCATCGCGCGGCCTGCCGTATACCCATCGTTTGCCCTGAGGGGGCGCGGGGAAGGAGAGGAAACGACTGTCCGTCGGGGTCAAAGAAGATAGATCTGCTGGTTGGCAAACACGTCCGTCACCAGCAGCGCCAGATTCTCCCGCTCCGGCACGAAGTAATTCGCCGAGATTTTTCCGCCCCGGTTTGGCCGCTGATGGAAGGAATCGGGGACAAATACGCCCTCGCGCACCGAACCCACCGCACAGAATTCGATCAGCTGCAAGCCCTCCACGCCCACCGGCGGCGTGCAGCCCTCCGGCGGAACATAATCATAGAGCACCACGTCCGCCCGGCCGTTTTCCCGCCTGCACTGAACGGAAAGCTCCCCCAGCGCGCTGAACGCATCCGGATCATATTGAAAGCGGATGCTGGGCCCCGCCAGATCCATCAGCGTCGATTCCCGCTGCAAAATGCGCCGCCGCAGCACCTGCATGGCGATGGGCGAACGATCCGCCACGACGAACCGCCGGTTCAGGCTCAGCGCGGCCGCCGCCGTCGTTCCGCTGCCGCTGAACAGATCCATCACCAGATCGTCCTCACGGGAAGAGGCGGACAAAATGCGCCGCAGCAGCGCCTCGGGTTTTTGGGTGTCGTACCCGGTGCGTTCCGGGTCTTTCTGCTGCAAATGGGAAATATCCGTCCACACGTCGGAAGGGTAGACGGGAGTGTCTTCGGAATAGGTATAGGTCTTTCCTGCGGATTTGATGGTGTAAACCAGCCGCCCCTCTTCGTCAAAGGAGCGCTTCATATGGTTTTGCATTTCTTTGCCGCGGGGCATTCCCACGGACGTGATGTCGAAATAGACGGCGCGGGACTTCCGGTAAAAATAGATGGTGTCGTGTTTTCTGGAAAAATAGCTCTTGGCGCGACCGCCGCTTTTGTAGTGCCAGATGATCTCGTTGAGAAAATTCTGCCGTCCGAAAATCTCGTCGAGCATGATCTTGAAATACGGCCCCGTGCGAAAATCCACGTGCAGATACAGTGAGCCTTCGTCGCTCAAAAGCGTATGGCAGCCTTCGAGAACCTTTCGCATCATGGCAAAATATTCGTCCTCCGGCAAATCGTCCCGGTAGGCCTCGATGGAGAGCGTTCCCAGCTTGTTTTTCCCCAGCTGCGCCCGGTATTCAAAGGCGTCGCCCGTGGAGAAGGGGGGATCGAGATAAATCACCTGAACCGTTCCGGCATATTGCTCGATCAGCTCCGGCAGCATGGCGACCGCGTCTCCGAGCCAGAATTGGTTGCGGACGCTCTGGCCGTACTGTTCGCCCCTGCAAGTCGTCGGTTCCATGATTACTGTTCCCCTTCCGTCGCGTTTGCGTTTCTGTTCTGGTTGGCCCGGGCGATGTGCGCTTCCGCAAGGCGCGCCGCTTCGTCGGCCTGATGCTGTTCCAGCGCGTTTAGAATGTTCCGGTGCTCCTGAAGCGTTTTTTCCGCCCGGGAAGGCGTTTGCAGGGAGTTTAGCCGGGCGAGGGCGGAGTGCCCGTGCAGCAGCGCCAGCGTATGATGGAGCACATGGCTCTTGCAGGCGGAATAGAGCGCCTCGTGGAACCGGGTGTCCAGCTGCGCCAGATGCCGGAAATCTCCCCGCCGGGTATAAAGCTCCATCAGCTCCAGCGTCTCGCGCAGATCGTTGAGGTCATCCTCGCTGGCCCGTTCCGCCGCCCAGCGCGCCGCCTGTCCCTCCAGAAGGAAGCGAATGGTATAAATATCGTCGATGTCTTTTTTGGACACACCGCGCACCACCATGCCCTTGTGCGGCACGGAATAGACCAGCTCCTCCAGCTCCAGCTGCCGGAGCGCTTCCCGCACCGGCGTGCGGCTGACCGAAAGCTGCTCCGCCAGATGGGTCTCCACCAGGCTCTCGCCCGTGTGGTATTCTCCCGACAAAATGGCGGCGCGCAGCTTTTCATAGACCATCTGTGTCAAAGACGCACTTTTTTCCGGCGCGTCGCTTCTGTTTTTTCCTGCATCCATCATCTATCCATATCCCAACGCTTTTCGCGAAAATTCGATCGATTCTTATTATATTTTATGTGTTTTGCTCTGGTAAAGCAAGCAGGTTTTTCCCTTTACAAACCGTGCGCCAGAAGGTATCATGAATATATCTGGCTCTTTGTGTATTTTCCGGAACCGGGAAGCGTCATTTTTCGTCTTGTTTTTTGAGGATTCCCTTTCGGACAAAGCCGCAGAAGGCCGTTTTGATCCATGCAATCATTTTCAGTTTTCATGTTTCAGGAGGAGATCATGTTGTTTCAACGCACCCCCCACCGGCGCGGCGGCGTTTTGTGTCTGCTGTGCTGCGCGCTTCTGCTCGCGCTCGCGCTTTCCGGCTGCGGCTCAGGGGAGAAGGGCGGCGAAGTTTCCGCTCCCACGCCGACGGCCACGCCCGCGCCTGCGGTGTTTGCCGAAGGGATCCGCATCAACGGCGTGGACGTGGGCGGCCTGACGCAGGAAGAAGCGGAAGCGTTCTTCTTTGACGCCGATACGCTGCCGGACGCGGGCAGTCTGACCATCGTCAACGGCGAACGTTCCGCTCAGCTGGACGCCACCTCTGTCAAGGGGGAAAGCGACCTGACGGAGCTGTTTGCCAAAGCCATGGCCTATAACGAAGAGAATCCCGTGCCCGAAGGCGGCGTGGATTATACGCTCGAATACACCTTCGACCTTTCACCCCTCAAAGAGCAGATCGCCCAGATCGCAGAAACGCTCAACATCCCCGCGCAGGACGCTTCCGCGCTCTATCAGGCGGACGTTGAGGGAAAATTCGTCTACAGTCCCTCCGTGGACGGTTCGCTCGTTGAGGCGGACGCGCTGTTTGCCGCCCTGCAGGAACACGTCAACTCCGAAAGCGCCGGCGAACCGCTCACAGCTCCCGCTGTGGAACAGCCCGCCGCCGTCAGCCTTGAGGCCGTCAAGGAACGGACGCAGCTGGTGAGCACAGCTTCGTCTTCCTTCAAAAAAGGATCCTACAGCGCCGCCAACCGCGTGGATAACATCGAAAAGGCGCTCAACATGATCGATGGCTACGTCCTCAATCCCGGCGAGACATTCAGCTTCAACGACGTGCTCGGCCCGCGCTATTCTTCCCTCGGCTGGAAGGAAGCGGGCGCCATCAACGGCGGAAAGAGTGTGCAGGAGCCGGGCGGCGGCGTGTGCCAGGTTTCTTCAACAGCCTTCAACGCCGTTTTGCTGGCCGATTTGACCATTGTGGAGCGTTCGCCCCACAGCTGGCCGCTGTCCTATCTGCCGGCCGGTCAGGATGCGACCATCAACACCGGCGCACAGGACTTCAAGTTCCGCAACGACCGGGAGACCCCCGTCATCATTTCGGCCGAGATCGACCGCAAAGAGAAGAAACTGACTGTTTCTATCTACGGCGAACCGCTGCCGGACGGCAGAACCATCAAGCTCGTTTCTGAAAAGACCGACTCCATCAAGCAGCCCGCCGACGAAGTGGTCGAAGTGAGCAGCATGCCCGCCGGAACGTCCGAGATCGACCGGCAGGGCCGCAGCGGCTCCAAGTACGTCACCTATAAGGAGTACTACGACGCAAACGGCAACTTGATCGAAAAAGTGCTTTCGCACCGGAGCACCTACCGCGCGATCAGCACGATCATCCACAAGGGGCCTGACCTGCCCGTCTCCAGCGGCGGCGATTCCATCCCGTCGGAAGACGATATTCCCTCCGAGGATCCGATCCCGGAGGAGGATGGCAGCGACGAGATCATCGAGGTCGGCTGAAAAATCCACCCGTCAAACGGAACCCCTCCCCAGCGCGGCCTTTGCCGCTTTGGAGAGGGGGTTTCGTTTTTTTGCAGGGAAAAGCGCTTGGAGCGCCGGTTTTCCCGATTCAAAATGCGTTGTATTCCTGATCGGGATTCTGAGAGGAGCCGTGCCGATGTCAAGAACGGAGAAAGTCGAACTGACGAATATGTGCATGATTTGCGACGGAAAGGGAAATGTGCTGGTGCAAAACAAGAAGAACCATCCCACATGGCATGGGTGGAATTTTCCCGGCGGTCACGTGGAAAAAGGGGAATTCGTCACCCCGTCCGTCATTCGCGAAATCAGAGAAGAAACCGGCTTAACGATAGAGCATCCGAAGCTGTGCGGGATAAAAGAATTCCGCAATAAAGATGGGAAACGGTATCTTGTCTTTCTGTATACGGCCAATCGTTTCTCAGGGAAGTTGAAATCCTCTGAGGAGAGCGATGTGTTCTGGTAACCGCTTTCAGAATTGAAACACGCAAAAGAGCTGATCGATGGTTTTGAGGAAATGCTGTCCGTTTTTACTTCTGATGAAATCAGCGAAGTTTTTTATTCGCACAGCGGGGACACGGTGTTCTGTTGAGCAGAAGAATCCCTGCAAACCGTATGCTCCCCATGGCGGCAACTGCCGTCCGCAGAGTTTTTCCGTTTGAACCCTTGGCCGCACGGTCAAACCGCGCGGAGTGCCACATACTTCCCGGCCGGAAAGCGCCTTGGCGGGCCGCGCGTCTCGCAAGGGCACCGTGTCCTCCGCAGAAGTGCTGGTTACAGTCTCAAGAAAGCAGAAGCCAGAAGCAGCGAAAACCCGGCAAACCGTGTATCTGGTTGCAGTCTCAAACAGATGAAACAATCAGAAATATAGTGGTATTGCGTGACCTGACAGAAAACACCCCGGTGTGCGCACCCTCCACAGAAGCGTCATGTACTCCGCAGGGGGGGACTGACCGCAATCTCAAAAAGCGGAACGGCTGGCAGAAATAGCGAAATTTCACCAATTTTGCGCGACACAGCAAAACCCCGAGTGCGCGTGCCACGCAGATGCGCCGCGTACTCCCCAGAGAAACCACCCCGGCAGGGATACCCCGTAAAGCGGCTGTATGCAGGCCGCGTGCCTTGCAGAGGTATCGCGCAGCCGTGTACTCCGCAGCAGTATCTGCCGTCCGCAGAGGTTTTCATTTGCGCGGTAAACGTTGCGCGACGCAAATAAAAAACGCGGTGCAGCGGCGATCCCGTTCTGCATCGCGTTTTCGTTGTTTCGTCGTTTTATCGTTTGAAAGTTTAGCTGCGCAGCCGGGCCGCGCCAGCCGTCCGCTTTATTTTTGAACCAGCCGCGCAATGCGCGAACGGTGGATCTTCATCGCCGCCCGGGGGCAAAGCTCCTGGCAGCAGAAGCAGCGGATGCACTTTTCCCGGTCGATCTGCGGCAGCCTGTTTTCGATCCGGATCGCCTTGGGCGGGCAGGCCCGGGCGCATTCGCCGCAGCCCACGCACAGCTTTGGGT
>JAEYFO010000118.1 GCA_023402915.1 Bacillota bacterium
CCCCCCCCCCCCCCCCCCCCCCACGCCTCCCCCAACCTTTACAAACCGCTCACAGTTTTTTCATAAAATGCGCGGAAAACGCCATGCCCGTGCCAAATTTCGGCAGTATGCTGTTCTCAGCCCGAAAGAAAACGGGCAAAAGCAGAAAAGGAGCGATGCGATCGGACGATAAGCAGTTTCAGCTTCAAAAATCTCCCCCTCCATTCCTTATAAATGCTGAGAAAACTTCAGCGGCAGGGTGCGCCGGCGGCAAGGCGCGCCCTGTTTTTGCGTTCGGAAACGCGGGAGAGAGCGCTGCGGAGCAGGAAACCGGAAAACGGAAAAACGCTGAAAGAAAACTGAAAAATCCACCAAATCGCTACGACAGCGCCATATTTGCGCCAAAATGTTCCAGTATTCTATAAACAAGCTCAGAGACGAACTTCTGAGCCGAGAAAATTCAAAAGCAGCAGAGTTTGAAGTTTCTTCATAGATCGACTCCTCCATTCCTTTTTTTCGGGGAAACCCGGCAAACGGGCGCGTCAGCGGCAAGACGCGCCTGTTTTGTTTTTGGCTTGCGCTTTCGCGAAAATCCCTGCCGGATTTCCGCGAGTACACTGTTCTTTCCCTGTTTCTTGCGAAACGGCCGGGAAAAAACGAGCAGTACGCTTTTCCCCCTATCCCCCTCTACCCCTCTCCCCCTCTACCCCTCTACCCCTCCGGGGCACACGGCGGGGCACACGGCGGGGCACACGGCGGGGTACACGGCGGGGCAGGCGCAAGAACCGCGTGCGCTCTTGTCAATGAAGGAGAGAAAGCAGAAAAATACGCAAAGGACCCGGGTTTCTCAAGCGGGAAACAGGGCGGACGGCCCGGCCTGCTGATGGAGATTGATTCCAAATAAGAAAGGGTTTCAAAAAGAGTGATATGCCAAACGAAGTTCCTTCGGCTGCGGGCAGGGCTTTTTTCCTGATCCCTCCGCGCCGCAGGCGAAAAACACCGGAACCCATGCGCCGGACAGCTGCTTTTTCAAAAGAGAACCGCCGCCTGCACGGTCGGCAGACGGCGGAACAAATGGGCGAGCCGCAGGAAAAGGGATGGATCCATGCGGCGCGCGAAAAAGCGGGGAAAATACAGCCGCCGGGCGGCGCGGCTTACTGCTGCGCTTCGGCTTGCATCTGGCGGAAGGCCTTGGCCTTGGCTTCGGCCTCCAAACGCAGCTGCTTGCGGCGGATCTTGCCGGAGGTGGTCTTGGGCAGCTCGTCCACAAATTCCACGATGCGGGGATATTTATAGGGCGCGGTCACGTGCTTGACGTGGTTTTGAAGCTCTTTTTTCAATTCGTCGGAAGGGGTATAGCCCTGCGCCAGCACCACGGTCGCCTTGACGATCTGGCCGCGCACCGGGTCGGGCGCGCCGCTGATGGCGCATTCGAGCACGCAGGGATGGGTCATGAGCGCGCTTTCCACCTCGAACGGCCCGATGCGGTAGCCGCTGGATTTGATGACGTCGTCCGCGCGGCCCACGAACCAGTAGTAGCCGTCCTCGTCCTTCCAGGCGGTGTCGCCGGTGTGATACCAGCCGTTGACGCGGGTCTCGGCGTTCTTTTCCGGCGCGTTGTAGTATTCCGTGAACAGGCCGACCGGGTTGCCGTCGCCGACGTAGATGCACACCTCGCCCTCGTCGCCCTCGTCGCAGAGGGAGCCGTCCTCATCGAGCAGCGCAATGCGGTAGAGCGGGTTGGGCTTGCCCAGCGAGCCGGGCAGGGGCTCGTCAAAGCAGAAGTTGGCGAAGATGGGCGTGGTTTCGCTCTGGCCGTAGGCTTCGTAAATTTTCACGCCGAACAGCTCAAGAAAGCGGCGGTACACCTCGGGGTTGAGCGGTTCGCCCGCCGTGGAGGCGTGGCGCACGCAGGAAAGATCGTATTCCTCCAGATTGGCTTTGATCATGAAGCGATAGATCGTCGGCGGCGCGCAAAAGCTGGTCACGCGGTATTTGCAGATCATGGCGGTCAGCTTTTCGGGGACGAATTTCTCCATGTCGTAGACGAACTGCGCCGTGCCGCAGATCCACTGGCCATAGATCTTTCCCCAGGAGCACTTGGCCCAGCCGGTGTCCGCCACGGTGATGTGCAGGTCGTTTTCATCCGTGCCGTGCCAGAAGCGCGCACCGATCATGAAGCCGAGCGGATAGGTGAAATTGTGCGCCACCATCTTGGGATGGCCGGTGGTGCCGCTGGTGAAATAAATGACGGAAAAATCCTCGTTGGACGCGGCTTCGTCGCCGGTGGGACGGGAAAATTCGGCGCTCTGCCGCTCCATCATGCCGGTGAAATCCAGCCAGTCGCGGTATGCGCCGTCCGAGCAGAAAATGTGCGCGAGACCGGGGCAGGAGGGACGGGCTTCGTCGATGGCGTCGGCAATGGCCTCTTCGCCCACGGAGACGATGGCCTTCACGCCGGCGGCCTGCACGCGGTAGATCACGTCCTTCGCCGTGAGCAGGAACGTGGCGGGGATGACCACTGCGCCCAGCTTGCAAAGCGCCACGTTCACCACCCAGTACTGCCAGCGGCGCTTGAGCGTACACATCACGCGGTCGCCCTTGCCGATGCCGTGGGCGCGGAAGAGGTTGGCCGCCTGATTGGACATGCGGCTCATGTCGCCGAAGGTGATGCGGCGCTCATCCCCCGCGTCGTTGACCCACAGCAGCGCCAGCTTGTCCGGCTCGAGCCGGGCGTATTCGTCAACGATGTCAAAGCCGAAATTAAAATGCTCCGGTACTTTGATCCGGCAGTTCTGATAGAAGTCCGCGTAGGACGTATAATCGGGCTGAATAAAACGGTCGCACAGACGCATGGGAAACTCCTCGCTTTCTGGAAAAAGGCAAAAAATGATAAAAAAGGGAAACTTTAACACAGGGCAGCCAAAACTGCCTGTTTTACATTCAAAATTCGGTTGTCAGGCGATGGATTCAGGCTTCGATCTTCGGGGGAATGACGACGGCCATGAAGCTCACCGGCCCGCCGATGGCCTTCATGCCGTGGGGGATGGTGGAGTCAAAATAGATGGAGTCGCCCTGATACATCAGGATTTCCTTGCTGCCGACGGTCAGCTTCATGATGCCCTCAAGAATGTAGTCGAACTCCTGGCCGGGATGGACGTTCAGGTCGGCTTCAGCGTCCGGGTCGTCGGGCTGAATGGTGACGTGGAAGGGCTCGATGGACTTGTCGCGGAAGTTGTAGGCCAGGCTTTTGTAGCGGTACTGGCGGTTCATGCGCTGCACCTCCATGCCCCGGCCGCTGCGGCAGAGGAAATAGCTGTGCAGCTTGGGCGCGGAGCCGGTGAGCAGCTCCTGCAC
>JAEYFO010000142.1 GCA_023402915.1 Bacillota bacterium
TTGCCCTCAACGGTGATTTCCCATTCGTCGTAGATGGCTTCGGGGTAATCGTCCAGGCCGAGGCCGTTGACGCCGGTACCGCGGCGGAGCGCATCGTAATAGGAATGCTGCCAGTCAAAGGTGAACAGCTCGTCGCTGCTCTGGTTGAGATCCTGATTGTAGGCGAATTCGCCCTGCACGTCCGCAACGTCCACGATGCCGACCATCTTGTCGTACTTGACCACGTCCCAAAGGGTGATGCCCTCGCCATCCGCGGTCATGTTGTGGCAGCTGATGCAGTTGCCGCCAAGGGCTTCGAACTGATCGCCCGCCTGACGGCCCATGTGCAGGCCGTGGATGAACGTGCCGAAGTCGTAGTCGCTGATGCAGTAGCCGTGGGTCGCCTCATGGCAGAACATGCAGCTTTCCACAGTGCTGACGTTGCCCAGCGCGTCGTTCCAGACGGCGGGATGCGCAAACGCCATGTTGCGCAGCGTTTCGTTGAGATCCTCATGGCAGGCGCCGCAGCCGCGGTTGTCCGCATCGAGGTAGTAGGTGTTGTAGGAAATGGAGTTGCCGCTGATCTGCCAGGCGTACACGCCGTATTCAGAAGGTGTGCGCTGCACCTTGACGCCGCTCTTGAGCGTGCGCACTTCGGGAGCATACTCTTCGGCGATGTTGGACCAGGTGTCGAACATTTTGGCGATGTAGGTCAGGCCGGGATAGTACTCGTCGGGAGCGACGGCCTTGTCGGAGCCCATCAGATAGGGAAGGATGTCCTCGTAGTCGGCCTTGGTGCCGGTGTTGCGGGGGTTCTTGCCCTCTTCGACGGTCTCGCCCGCGTCCGCTTCCACGCCCGCCTTGGTCAGGGCGTCCTTGACGGCTTCAAGGATACCGTTGCTGGTATCGGTCGCGCCGGAGATGGCGTCCACCTTGACGGTGCCTTCAGCAACGATCTTGCCGGGCAGGTCGTTGATGGCGGGATCGGAGATGCCGGCGGTCTCGGAATGTTCCTTGACCTCCACGCCGGTGATCTTGCCGCCTTCGACGGTCACGTCAACGGTGATGTCGCCGTTGTGGCCCTTGCCGGTTCCGGTATAGACTTCCGCAGCCGCAGCGGGTTCTTCCGTCTGCGCGGGAGTTTCCTGTTCCTGGCTCTGGCTGGCTTCGGGTTCGGAAGCCGGAGTCGAGCTGCATCCCGTGAACGCCAGCATCGCCGTGAGCAGCAATGCGGCAACCAGGATGATTGCGCTGGTTTTCTTCATCAGACTTTTCCTCCTAAACTGTGCTTGGATCCTCGGCGGCGCCTATGGGCTTCTTTGCGCAGCAGAATTTCCCGTTGGCCTCCACCAGTAACAAATGGTAACCCACAACGTAGGAGAGCAGTCAAGTGTGACTTTTCAGAATTTTTCCAAGATGGTTCTTTCGTATATTTTTCGCATATAATTAATTATTATTCATTTTTCGCTGAATATTCGTGTATTTCTCATCAAATTTATTCTTTTTTCAAAAATTTTCTGTTTTTTCATTTTTTCTGCTTTTCTTTTCTTTTTCAAAAGTGTAACCTATACGTAGCACATGGGCCGCACGGCGGCCAGGAGGACAAAATTGAACTATTTGACGACTGGAGAAATGGCAGAACTGAACCATGTGACCAAAAGAACCATGTGGCTCTATCACGATCTCGGTCTGCTGGTTCCCGAAAAAATCGACCCGAACACCGGCTACCACTACTACAGTATGCGCCAATGCGCGCGGCTCGATCTGATCTTATACCTCAAGTCCATCGGCCTGACGCTCAGCCAGATCAAGGAAATCCTCAGTGAAGACGGACGGACTTCCCTGCTTCCCATCCTCGACAATCAAATTCTTCAGCTTCAGGAAGAACAAAAGCGCATCTCCGATTCCCTGTTCCACGCCAATCTCATCCGCAGCCGTCTGGCGTTCCTTTCCGCCAATCCGGAACGGGAGAAGCCAAGGCTTGAGTATCTGCCGGAGCGAAAAATTTTCCGCTGCTGTCCGGAAGCCCCGAAGGAAGCGGCGGCGGACGAGCTGCGCGGCTGGGAGCGGCTGCAAAACAGCTTTCACCGCTACCTCAAGCAGCAGAGAACGGCGCTTCCCGTCTATTTCATCGGCAGGATCTACTCCGCGGACGCGCTGCTGCACCGCGACTTTTCCACCTCGGAAGTCTTTACCTACGTCAGCGAAAATTTCGACGCGGCGGCGGCCAGCTTCATCCCGCAGGGGTACTACATGACGGTCGTGGCGGAGGACGAGACCGATCAGGAGCCTTCCCCGTCCGAAGCGCGCTATTGCTCGTTGCTGCTGGACGAAGCGTCCCGCCGGGGCTACCGGGTCTGCGGCGAGGGCTTTTGCGAAATTCTTTCCGAAACCCGCGGCAGCTCCGTCGTGGTGCGGCTCATCGTGCCGGTGGAAGTGCCCGCAGGCAGCATGGTGGGCGTATAATTTTTTGATATAGTTAAGAAAAGCCGCTTCCAAAGCGCCGCTGTCCCGTGCAGCGGCCTTTTCTTTTGGGAAAGCGCTTCCTTTTTATAAAAAGCGAAAAACCTTTTTCAACGCGCGCAGACTTTGGCGCATCCGCCTGCGAAAAATCGTCGGAACTGTCGGTTTCCCCCCTGTAACTTCCTGTTCCTTTACGAAAATTTGTTTCTCTGTTATCATACAGGTTGGCAGGATCGTCATTTTGTGCGCAAAGTATCGTATCCCTGCGATTCAAAACTTCAAATGGAGGAAAAACCATGACCAAGAAGCTGCTTGCCGCGCTGCTGGCTCTGGCGATGATCCTTTCGCTGGCTGCCTGCGCTCCGGCCCAGACCCCCGCTCCCGCCGCGGAAGAAACCCCCGCCGCCGTCGAAGCGACCCCCGTTCCCGCGGAGGAGACCCCCGCTGCGGCTTACACGCCCGGCACGTACACCGCCACCACCACCGGCTGCCGCGGCGAAATGACCGTGGAAGTCACCTTTGACGAAAACGCCATCACCGCGATCTCCGTGCCCACCCACAGCGAGACGTTCGGCATCGCCTGGGGCGTGGAAAACGCTCCCATCGACACCCTGCCCGCCAAGATCGTCGAGACCCAGTCTCTGGGCGTGGACACCGTGGCTGGCGCCACCATCACCAGCGCCGTGCTCATCGCCGCCGTGTCCGATTGCGTCGGTCAGGCCGGCGGAGACGCTGCCGCGCTCAAGGCTGTTCCCGTGGAAAAGCCCGCTGCGCAGGACGCTTCCTATGATGTGGACGTGGTCGTCGTCGGCGCAGGCATGGCCGGTCTTTCCGCTGCCATCACTGCCAAGGAAAACGGCGCGAACGTGCTGCTGATCGAAAAAGAAGGCGTGACCGGCGGTTCTTCTGCCCGCTGCGGCGGCAAGATCCTGGCGGCCGGCACCACCTGGATGGAAAAGCAGAACCAGCCCACCGATCCTCAGCTGCTTTACGACTATCTGCTCGAAGTGGGCGGCGACTTCATCAATGAGGACCTGCTCAAGCCCCTCGTGTTCGATTCCGCTGCCAGCGTGACCTGGCTGGAAGACCGCGGCGTGGTGTTCAAGGACGTTGAAGAAGTGCACAGCAACCTGCCCATCTGGTGGGTCCACAACGCGCAGGGCGCGGGCGGCATGACGGACGGCCACGGCGGCCAGTTCACCGTTCCGCTGACGAACCACTATGAAGAGCTGGGCGGCCAGATCCTCTACAACTGCGCTGCCAACGAGCTGCTCACCGACGGCAACGGCACTGTCACCGGCGTGAAGGCCGACCAGAACGGCGCCACCGTCACCATCAACGCCAAGTCCGTCATTCTCGCCTGCGGCGGCTACGGCCAGAACCGTGAAATGCACGCCCGCATCCCCGGCGACGACGGCTACATCACCTCTGTCGGCATCGGCAACAACGGCGACGGCCTTGTGATGGCTTCCGCCGTGGGCGCGAAGATCTTCGACAATCCCTCTTCCGCTCCTGTGTTTGTTGACCTGACCTGCGGCGTGGGCGGCGGCGAATGCGGCGGCCTGATGGTCAGCTACAAGGGCGAGCGCATCGTCAACGAGTACACCTATCAGTTCCACACCGCGCTGGCCATCGAGCGCACCGGCGTGTCCTACGGCTGGTACATCGCCACGGCCAACGATCCCAACGCCTCCGTGCAGTACGGCATGACCCTCGACTCCACCGCCAAGGCTTCCACCCTGGCTGAGCTGGCCGAGATCACCGGCATGGACGCTGCGACCCTTGAAGCGACCGTCGCCCGCTACAACGAGCTGTGCGCCAAGGGCGTGGACGAGGACTTCGGCAAGCGCGCCGATCACCTCTGGCCCATCGAAGGCGACACCATTTACGCCTTCAAGATGACCCCCATCATCAGCTTCACCCTCGGCGGTCTGACCATCGACACCGGCGCCCGCGTGCTCAACGAGAACGACGAAGCCATCCCCGGCCTGTACGCTGCCGGCGAAGTGGCCTTCACCGGCCTCATCGGCGACGATTATCCCTCCTGCGGCATGGCGATCGCCGCGGCCAACTTCTACGGCCGCAAGGCTGCCGAATCCGCGCTGGCCGACTGATCGGCAATCGACTCGGATCTTCCGGAACAACAGGGAGCTGCCCTTCACGGGCGGCTCCTTCTTTTTTGAATTGTCTTGCAAGACAAGGCCGTTTTTTGTGGATGGCTGTTTTTTGCGAATTGCCTTGTAATTTTTTAAGTTCTTTCAAATGGAAATTGACTTTCCTGAGCGCTTCTGCTTTTTTGCGAATCGCCCTCCAATTTTCTCTCAAAATTTTTCAAAAGAAATCGAACTTTTCTGGATGCTTCTTCTATTTCGAACCGTCTTTCCAAATGCCATACTCCCCGCAGGTGCTTCTTTTTCAGAATTTCCTTGCAAAACAGAGCTGTCCTTCGCGGGCGCAGCTTCTTTTTTCAGAGCTTCCTTGTAAAACGCGGCTGTCCTTTTCAATCGCCAGCTTTTTTCGAACCGCCTTTTCCCCCG
>JAEYFO010000187.1 GCA_023402915.1 Bacillota bacterium
CCCTTGACGTTCATGGGCGTGGTGACGTAATCGGTCGCCATGAAGAACGCGCCGAGCATCAGGCCGCCGGCGAGCAGCTGAACGAGGGTGTAGTCGAGCACGGCCTTGCCGGTCACGGCGGCGTACACAGCCATGAACACGGCGACGGTGCCGATGTAAGCCACGGGGATCTGGAAATGGATCACGCCGCGGGCGATGAGATACACGCCGCCGAGGATGAGCAGCAGCGCGCTCACTTCGCCGATGCAGCCGGGCATGTCGTTTCCAAGGAACATGTTGGAGAGCTTAACGGTGACGGCGGAGGCGTCGTTGCCGCCGGCGAGCTGGGCCAGAGGCGTTGCGCCGGCCACGGCGTCAAACGTGTTGATGTGCGTGGCCCAGGAAGCCTGCAGCACAGCGCGGGCGGCCAGCGCGGGGTTGACCACGTTGAAGCCCAGACCGCCGAAGAGCTGCTTGACGATGACGATAGCGAAAATGCTGCCGATCATCACCACCCACCAGGGCGTCGTTGCGGGAACGTTGTAGGCCAGCAGCAGGCCGGTCACGGCGGCGGAAAGATCCGTCACGGTCACGGTGCGCTTTGCGGCCTTCTGGAAAACAAATTCGGCGGCCACGGCGGACAGAACGCCCACCACGATCAGGATCAGAGCCTTGAGGCCGAAGAACACCACGCCGGCGATCCCGGCGGGCAGCAGGGCGATCAGAACGTCGCCCATGAGGCTTTGCGTCGTGCGCGCATCCCTCACGTGCGGAGACGGGGAAACGCGAAGCAGTTTATCCATTCTTTTCTTCCCCCTCTCTTATTTCTTGGGCGTTGCCTTGGCCAGGACGCGCTTGCCCAGCGCAATGGACTGCGCCAGATCGCGTTTGGCGGGGCAGATGTAGGTGCAGCAGCCGCAGTTGATGCAGCTGAGAACGTCCGCGCTCTTGAGCGTTTCCACAGCGCCCTTGCGCGCGGCGGCGGCAAGCAGATAGGGCTCGAGGCCCATCGGGCAAACGTCGACGCAGCGGCCGCAGCGGATGCAGTTGCTCTCGACGGTCTTTTTGTCCTCTTTGGCAGAGAACACCGTCAGGCCGGAAGTACCCTTGGTCACGGGAATATCCGTTTCAGCAACGGCCAGACCCATCATGGGACCGCCGCTGATGATCTTGGAGGGTTCGCCGTCAAAGCCGCCCGCCTGCTCGAACACGTCGGAATAGAGCGTGCCCACGCGCAGCAGGTAGTTGCCGGGGTGCTTCACAGCACCCGTCACGGTCACGGAGCGGCGGATCAGGGGCATACCCAGCTCCACGGCGTCGGCCATGGCCGCAGCGGTGCTCACGTTCGAAACGATGCAGCCGGCCGCGATGGGCAGACCGCCGCGGGGAACTTCGCGGCCCGTCGTTGCGAAGATCAGCTGTTTTTCACCGCCCTGCGGGTACTTGGTCATCAGCTCGACGACCTTGAGACCCTCCTTGCCCTCGACGGCCTTCTTCATGGCCGCGATGGCGTCGGGCTTGTTGTTTTCAATGCCGATGATGGCGACGGGAGCGCCGGAGGCTTTGCGCAGCAGCTGCACGCCGCGGGCGATCTTGTCGCTGTTTTCGATCATCATGCGGTGGTCGCTCGTGAGATAGGGCTCGCACTCCGCGCCGTTGATGATGAGGAAGTCGGCCTTCTGGTCGGGCTTGAGGGAATACTTGACGTGGGACGGGAACGCAGCGCCGCCCATGCCGACGATACCGGCTTCGACCATGATCTTTTTGAGCTCGTCCGCCGAGAGGGATTCAAGGGTGCCCCTGGGCTGAACGGACTCGTCGAGCGTGTCTTTCCCGTCGTTTTCGATCACGACGGCGAGCACCTTCGAACCGGAAACGTGCGGACGGGGCTCCACCGCGACGACCTTGCCGGAAACGCTTGCGTGGATGGGCGCGCTGACGAAACCGCCGGCTTCGCCGATTTTCTGACCCATCTTGACTTCATCGCCGACCTGGACGCAGGGAGTACAGGGAGCGCCGATGTGCTGACTCATGGGAATCACCACAGTGGACGCAACAAACTCCTTGAGTGCCTCCCCTTTGGAGAGGTTCTTGCCTTCATGCTGCTTGTGCAGCGGATGGACGCCTCCCTTAAAAGTTAGGGCTTTCAAACATCTACACCTGCCTTCTGAAAATTTTGGAACGATACGGATAAGAACGTGCGCGAACGCGCTGTATCAATCAAAAACCGCGAACCCTTGAAACCATCTCATTTTTCCGCAGTTTTTCATTGCATGGGACAAGGGCCCTCCCTTTTGAAAAGGCCCACGGAAAATTGCTCGTTTGTTACAGAAATGAGACTTTGCAAGACAGAAGTCCTTCTTTCTTGAACAATAACACCATACCATAAAACACCATATCATAAAATCGCCGGTTCGTACAGTCCCATAGCGTCTTTCTTTTGAAAAAAGGACTTTCGGGAAAATGCGCTCTGAACGGTGCGGCAAAAACGGCGCAAACGATTTGTCCATTTGTAAATATAATAGGTTGCGCCCCGTTCGTCAACCATCGTTAAATTTTCGATTAACGTTCGTTCGTCCCGCCGGATGTTGGGGTTCCGCTGCCGAAACAACGATCCGTCCGCCCTCGTGCGACAGGACGCGCAGCACCGTTCCTGCCGGGAGATAGCCGTCCGCGCTTTGAACGTCGCAGCGTTCGCCGCCGATTTTCGCCTTGCCGGCCGGGCGCAGCGGCGTGAGCGCAACGCCCTCTTTTTCAACGAGGGAAAGCTGCGCGGCCTCTCCCTCGCCTCCGCTTGCCGATTCTTCTTTCAGGATCAGCCGGTCAAAGGCTTTTGAACGCATGGCCAGCCGGGAAAGGAGCGGGAGCGCCAGCAGGATCGCGCAGAGCGCCGCCGCCAGAGAGAGCAGAAACTGCTGCGTGCTGCGCGCGGAGAGAAACAGCGCCGCCGCCACGCAGACGACGCCGGAAACGCCCAGCACGCCGAAGCCCGGGATGCACGTTTCCACCAGCAAAAGCGCCGCGCCCACCGCCAGCAGCGCCAGCGTCCACCACTGCGAATAGCCCGCCAGGAAGCTGCCGCCGAAATACAGCAAAAAGCAGCCGAGACTCAGCAGGCCGAACAGGAAAACCTGCGGCGCTGCCAGCTGCATCGACAGAAACAGCAGCGCCAGCACGAGAAGCACTGCCGAACCTGCCGCGCTGCCGAGCAGACGGGACAGGCGTACGGCAAAATCCGGCGCGATTTCCTCTGCCGCAGCCGTTGGCCACAAAATTTCTGCGGCGCTTTGGGCAGAAACTGCCGTTTCCTCCGCCAGACCGGTCAGAAGCGCGTTTTCTGCGGTCAATGCGCCGGTCTGAAGGGGCTTTGTCCCGCGCCGTTTTGCCGCGTCCAGCAGCCGCTCCCGCCAAAATGCGGCGCTTTCGCTCTGCGCGTCCGTTTCGTCCGAAAACAACTGGGCTTCCGGAGAAATCAGAACAGTTTGGCAGGAAAGGGCCACGATCCAGCCGGCTGCGTCCGATTCTTCGGAAACATAGGCTGACACGGGCACTTCGCTTTTTGAAAGGAGCTGCTCCATGCGGGAAAGCTCCTCCAGCCGTCCGGCGGTCAGGCTTACGTTCAAAAGCAGCGCGCTTCCCTCCCGCGCCGCGGTGTTCAGCTCGCTTTGCAGATACCGGCGCTGCGCCGCGTTGACTTCGCCGCGCAGTTCGATGATGCGAACGGTTTGGACGGCTTCCGAAAGTTTGACCGCTGCGCTGCTTGACTGCGCCAGCGCGACGCTTTGAAAAAGCAAAAACGCCGCCAGCAAGCCGAATGCCAAGACGGCGATCAGGCGTTGACCGGAGCGTTTTTTGCGCATGAGCAATGACCTCTTTGTGGTTTTGAAAATTTTTGAAAAAGAAAAGCTGCCGAACCCCGGCAGGCTGGCCGAGGGGAACCGCTGAAACGCTGAAACAGCGGCAAAAAAGCCGTTCGTTGTGCCGGAAACAGCCCGTCAAACGCTGGCGGCGTTGTGCCGTTGGAAAGCGCTTTCGCTTTTTTCCGGAACGG
Organism: Bacillota bacterium; assembly: GCA_023402915.1. Lineage (GTDB taxonomy): Bacteria > Bacillota > Clostridia > Christensenellales > CALWSW01 > JAEYFO01. The sequence goes on from JAEYFO010000187.1 coordinate 4,031, forward strand.
GGAAATACAGCGCAGCGCTGGGGGAGTTCAGCATTTTGGCAGATTGGTTCTTTGGCCGACTTTCGCTTTTTCGGTTTCCTTCCGTTTTCGACGCGCTAACGAGCGCTCGGAAAAACAGCCTGCCTGCGAAAAAGAACCCGGCGAAACTGCCGGGTTCTGGAAATGCAAACTTCGCAAAGGCGCACAGGCCGAAGCCGATACGTCTTTTCGATGGAGTATGAGGAATCCCGCATGCCTGCGATGTCGCAGAAAAATTGCTTTCGCTACCATCGTCCAAAGGGAATTTTCCACAAAGGGCGGAAAACCAAAAACCTACGGACAATCAGATATTTCGTCCGGAAAAGCCGGACAGATGAGCCGAAACCCGTTGCCGATCAGCGATCAATACTTGCGCTTCCTGGCCGCCTCCGCCTTCTTCTTCCTGCGAACGCTGGGCTTTTCGTAATGCTCACGCTTGCGAACTTCTGCCAGAACGCCGGCGCGTGCGCACTTGCGCTTGAACCTTTTCAGGGCGCTTTCCAGAGACTCGTTTTCTCCAACGCGAACTTCAGACATATCCTATCTCCCCCCCTCCGATGTAACGCTTTACACCGCAAAATTGCATGGACTGGGATCGCCACAAAAACCATGATTATTATACTGGAAGGAGGGATGCAAGTCAACTGAAAAATGCGTTCTCCTTCTCAATTTGCCGCAAATCCGGGTGAAAAAACAGAATTTTTGCGTTTTTTACGGAAAAGCGGCGCGGAAGGACCCCGGAAAATCAGCCCGGAGGCCAGGCAAGGCTGCGCCCGCCAAGGATGTGGATGTGAAGATGCTTGACGGTCTGGCCGCCGTTTTCGCCGGTGTTGATGACCATGCGGAAGCCATCCTCCGCCAGGCCGTTCTGCTTGGCCACGTCCCGCGCCACGGCGAGCAGATGGCCCAAAAGCCCCTCGTCATCGGCGGCAAGGATGGAAGAAATATGCTGCTTGGGGATGACCAGCGCGTGAACCGGAGCCGCGGGCGCGACGTCATAGAACGCGACGCAGCGGTCATCCTCATAGATCTTTTTGGAAGGGATCTCCCCCGCGCCGATCTTGCAGAAAATGCACTCGTCCATTCGATGTTCTCCTGTCAGGTTTGCTTGTCCGACAAGGCGGCGGAGCTGTTTTTCCGCTGCCGCTTTGCCGCAACGCTACAGAAATTCGCCGTCCAAAGGAGAATTCCTCTTTTTTCTTCACAAAAAATTTACGGAGCGGCCTCGTTTTTTTTACGCTTTTTTCAAAATCTCGCCCAAAACCGTCTCCCCCTCCCGGGAAAGCAGCCTGACGCGGACAATATCGCCCCGTTCGCCGCCGGAAACCGCCGTGTGCAGATAGGTCCCCGTATAGCCGCACATGCGCCCCTGTGCATCCGGCTCTTCCAGGAGTACTTCCTGCACAGTGCCCAGCGCGCGGTCGATATAGGCGTCTTCCAGACGCTTGCCGAGAGCGATCAGTTCCGCCGTGCGCGCTTCCTTGACGCTTGCGGGCAGGTCGCCCATGGAAGCGGCTTTCGTCCCCTCCCGGCGGGAATAGGGAAACACGTGGATGCGGGCAAAGCCGATGCGCTCCACAAAAGCCAGCGTTTCGTGGTGCTCCTGCTCCGTTTCCTCACAAAAGCCCGCGATCACGTCGGTGGTAATGGCCGCTTCGGGCATGAATTTTCGGATGTTTTCGATATAGGCGGCGTATTCCTCCGGCGTATAGCGGCGGTTCATCCGGCGCAGCACGGTCTCGCTGCCGCTTTGCATGGAAACGTGGAACTGGCGGCAGAGCTTTTCGT
>JAEYFO010000234.1 GCA_023402915.1 Bacillota bacterium
CCATCAAGGCAGGGGAGGACGCTTCCGCCGCCGCCCGGCAGGCGCTTTCCGACGGCTGCGCCGGCGTGCTGGTCTGGGCGGACAGCCCCGAACTGAAGCAGGCGGCCAAGACCCTTTCCGACGCGGGCGTGCCCGTCGTGGTGCCCTATACGGCGGCGACGGTGGCGGAAACGGGCGCAAAGTCCATCCTCGCCCCCGATCCGGCGGATTTCTGCGCGGAAGCGCTGCGCATCCTTTGCGAAGAGACCATCAGCCGCGGAAACGAGTCCGGCGTGATCGCCGTCATTCGCGAACCGGGCGCGCATCAGGACATTTTTGACGCTTTTTCCGCTGCGGCCCTTGAAACGTATCCGCAGTTCACGCTTTCCGACCAGCCCCTTTCCGGCGACGCTGCCGCCGACAAAGAAGCTGCCCGCGCCTTCATCAAGGAGCACGCGGACATCGCGGGCATCATTTCCCTTTCGCCCGGCGGCGCGACGGCCTGGTATGACGGCGAGCTGCTCGCAGAGGCGGAGCTGAAAAAAGAGATCACTTCCACGCCTGCGCCCGTGAACGGCGTCAAGCAGAAGGATCCCAGAAAGCGCACGCCCGTCATCATGGGGCTGGATTACACGGAAGAAAACGTCGCCCTCGTGCAGGAAGGAAAAATCTATGCGCTCATCGCCCGGCCGTTCTATACAGCAGCCGCGCAGGCCGCCATGGCGCTCGACAGCCTGCTCCACGGCGCGGCGGTACAGCAGACGACCCGCGTCAACGCGCCGGTGATCCGCAAAAAGGACGTCGACAAATACGCCGGAATCGTCAGCGAAGTCAAAGAATGGTTTGGAATGTGAACGAATGAAATCTTTCGATAAACGAATCTGGAAAACCTTCGACTATCTGACGCTGTTTCTCATCGCGGCGCTGGTGCTGATGGGGCTGTTGGGCATGACGAACGCCCTGGCCGACCCGGCGACGGGGGACATGACGCTTTCTGAAAAGATCGCCAGCCTGAACCTGCGCTATCCAACGCTTCAGTTGGCTTGGTTTGCGGTGGGGCTGGTCATCGTGTTCGTGATGGCGCTGATGGATTATCAGGCTCTTTCCGATTATATCAAATACGCCTATTTTATCATCCTGGGGTTTCTCGTGCTGCTGCTGGTGCTCAAATACGCCGCAGGGCAGGGGAACCGCGGTGTGGCCGGTTGGCTCAACATCGGCAGCTTCGGCGTCCAGCCGAGTGAATTCGGCAAGGTCGTTTTGATCGTCGCCCTTGCAAAGGTCTGTTCCGAGGCCATGGACAACGGCGGCGGCCGCATGAAAGGGCTTCGCGCGCTCGTCATGCCGCTGGCGCTGACGGCGATCCCCGTGGTGCTGATCGTCCTTCAGCCCGACTGGGGCACGGCGTTTGTGTACCTGTGCATTCTGGCGGGGGTCCTCTTTGCCGCCCGCGTCAGCTGGAAGGCCATCGGCGCGGCGGTGCTGACCGTGGGCGCAGGGCTTCCGCTGGCCTATCATTTTCTGATGACCGAGGATCAGCAAAACCGCATCAAGACCTTTCTGAACCCCGGCGCCGCCGACGCGCTCAACGAAGCGTATCACTCCACCGCCGGAACGGAGGTCATCCATTCCGGCGGCCTGACGGGCATGGGTTTCATGAAGGAAGGCTCCCTGACGCAGCTGGGCTATCTTCCCGAGCAGCACACGGACTACATCTTCGCCTCCATCGTCGAAGCGATGGGCTTCATCGGCGGCGTGATCGTGATTCTGCTGTATTTTCTTCTGCTGCTTCGCACGCTGTATATCGGCGTGAAATCCCGCGATACCTTCGGCCTGCTCATCTGCACGGGCGTGGCGTCCATGCTGCTGGCGCATGTGTTTGAAAATATCGGCATGCTCCTTGGCATCATGCCCATCACCGGTATCCCGCTTCCCTTTGTCAGCTACGGCGGCTCGAGTATGCTCGCTTCCATGATGGCCTACGGTCTCGTCATCAACGTCTGGATCCGGCGGCAGCAAAAGCATAAGCTCTGACGGATCAAAAATGAAAAGACCGAAAACCATACCCACTTTTTAACCCATAAATTCCGGCGTATCCACATATACATGACGCAAAAGCCGAACAGGAGGAGTCATGGATGCAGGACACGCCAAAACTGAAAACCTCTGCCTTTACCTCGACAGCCCCGGCGCGGCGCTTTTCCCCGCTGCCCGTCCGGCGCGCAAACGCGCTTCCCGCCCGGCCAAAACAGCCAAAACGCGCAGGCTCTGCGCTCATCGTGCTCTGCGTCTGTATGCTCTGCTGTGGGCTGCTGCTTTCTTCCCTGTGGACGCAGGAACCGTTCGTGGAAACCATGGCTGTTTCCGCAAGCGAACCCGCGCCTTCCGCCACGGACGGCGATATCCTCGGGCGGCTCCGGTTCCTTTTTGCCCGGGTGGCGGAGGTCTTTGAAAAAAAGGAGCTGCTTTTGCCCATCGAAAATGGCGAACTGACCGCTGCTTTTTCCAGCGAAGCGCCCTATGCCGCGCTTTGCGGCGAGCCGGACTGCCCCGTTCGGGCAGCGGCGGACGGCACGGTGCGCTCCCTTCAAACCGATGAAACGGGCGGCAGCGTGCTTCTCGACCACGACGGCGGGTTTCAGACCCGCTACGACCTTCTGGGAATGATCTGCGTCGAAGAGGGACAGCCCGTCCGCGCGGGCGACGCGCTGGGCAAAACGCCTTCCGGCGCGCTGCGCTTTTCCTGTTTTCTGGACGGCGAAGCGGTCGATCCGCTGCCCCGCCTGGGCCTTCGGGGAAATTAGGCGATGCAGGTTTCTCTTTTCGGCGTTCCGTGCGTGCTGCCCGGCGCGCTGCTGCTGACCCTGCCCGCATTGGCGCTTGGCGGCTATTCGCTCTGGGAGCCTGCTGTGGCGCTGCTGCTTCACGAAAGCGGCCATCTCCTTGCGGCAAAGGCCATGGGAGAGGCGCTTTGCGAGCTGCGCCTTTCGCCTCTCGGGGCGGCGCTTCGGCTTTCCGGCCCGCCTGCGAGCCGCTCGAGCGAGGCTTTTCTTGCGGCGGCGGGGCCTGCGGCCAGCCTGCTCTTTACCACGGTGACCGCTGGACTTTTGTACTTTTTTCCAACGCTTTCGTTTCTTCGCGGCCTGTACCGCTATCATCTGGCGCTGGCGGCGGTCAATCTTCTGCCCGCGCTGCCCCTGGACGGCGGACGGCTGTTTCGTTGCGCGCTCGGCGCGGTTTTTCCCCTGCGCGCCGTGGAGATCCTGACGCTTTTGACCGGCCTGCTTGCCGGGGCGGCGCTGCTGCTTTGCGGCTGCGTTCCCTGGCCGCCCACGTCGCTTTCTCCGCTGATTTTCGGCTCATTTTTGTTCTCGGGCGCCATTGGGGAATGGAAGGCCCAGCCCGAGGGCGCACTCTCCCGCTCCATCCGGCGGGAAACGGCCTTCGCCCGGCGCAGGCGGCTGCGCCTTCAAACCGTTGCGCTCCCCGAAACCACGCCCGCTGCCGCGGCGCTTCGCCGTCTGGACGGCGCGTCGCTCATCGCCGTGCTGGATTCGTCCATGCGGCTTTTGGGCACGCTGGCCGAGGGCGACCTCATCGACGGCATGATGGAAAAGGGACAGAACGTCCCGCTTTCCGAGCTGCTTTGATTTCCTCCGAGCTGCTTTGATTTCCTTTGAAAAAAGCCGCGCTTTGCGGTTTTCCATTTTGATTTTGACAAAAGATTCTGATTTGGAAGAAGGAGAGTTTGCCAAGTGAACATCTATGCAGACGTGGAGCGCCTGCTCCGCGATGTGGAAAAGCCTGCCCGCTATTCCGGCGGCGAGATGAACGCCGTTTACAAAGACCCGGCGGCGGTGGACGTGCGCTTTTGCATGTGCTTCCCCGACGTATACGAGGTGGGAACGTCCCATCTGGGCAGCAAGATCATCTATGCGCTGCTCAACAGCCGGGACGACTGCTGGTGCGAGCGCTGCTGCGCCCCCTGGGTGGACATGGAAAAAGCCCTGCGGGACGCAAAGCTCCCGCTGTTCAGCCTCGAAAGCCGCACGCCGCTTCGAGAGTTTGATCTGGTGGGCTTTACGCTCCAGTACGAAATGAGCTATACGAACATCCTCAATATGCTCGACCTTTCCGGCATTCCCCTCCGGGCAAAGGACCGGACGGAGGGGATGCCTTTCGTGTGCTTCGGCGGCCCGTGCGCCTGCAATCCCGAGCCCCTTGCGCCCTTTGCCGACTTTTTCATGATCGGCGACGGGGAAGAGGTGCTGTGCGAAATGGCGGATGCCTACAAAGCCTGGAAGCACAGCGGCCAGCCCCGCGAAGCGTTCCTTCGCGCCCTGACGGGCATCGAAGGGGTGTACGTGCCCAAATACTACGAGCCGCAGTACAACGCCGACGGCACGTTTGCGTCGATGAAGACGGAGCCGGGCGTTCCGGAAAAAATTTCCCGCCGCATCGTCAAAAATCTCGATCAGGCGTTTTCGATGGAGTCCATGATCGTTCCCTATATGAGCATCGTTCACGACCGCATCATGCTCGAGCTGTTTCGCGGCTGCACCCGCGGCTGCCGGTTCTGTCAGGCCGGGTTCATCTACCGTCCCATCCGGGAGCGCTCTGAAGAGCATCTGGTCGAGCTGGCCAAAAAGCTGGTCGATTCCACCGGCTACGAAGAGATTTCCCTTTCGTCGCTCAGCTCGGGCGACTATTCCTGTCTGGGCGATCTGATCCCCACGCTGATCGAGACGTTCAAAAAAGAGCGGGTATCGCTCTCGCTTCCGTCTTTGCGCATCGATTCGTTCGTCAAGGATTATGCCGAAGAGATCCAGTCCGTTCGAAAGTCCGGGCTGACGTTTGCGCCCGAAGCGGGCACGCAGCGCCTGCGCGACGTCATCAACAAGGGCGTCACGGAAGAAAACCTCATCCAGAGCGTCACCGACGCCTTCCAGTCCGGCTGGAGCGGCGTGAAGCTCTACTTCATGATCGGCCTGCCCACGGAAACGGACGAGGATCTTGACGGCATCGCCGACCTGGCTGCCAAGGTGCGCGCGGCCTATTTTTCCGTGCCGAAGGAGCAGCGCGCCAAGGGGTTGCGCATCACGGTGAGCGCTTCGTCCTTTGTGCCCAAGCCCTGCACGCCCTTTCAGTATTGCCCGCAGAACACCATCGAAGAGATCGAGCGCAAGCAGCGCTATCTTCGCGACAAGCTCCGCCAGGTCAAGGGCGTGGACTTCAACTATCACAGTCCAAACCTCAGCTCGCTCGAAGCGCCGTTTGCCCGGGGCGACCGGAAAATGGCCGACGTTTTGGAGACAGCCTGGAGAAAGGGCTGCCGCTTCGATTCGTGGAACGACTGCTTCCGCTATGACCTGTGGCTCGAAGCCTTTGAAGAATGCGGAGTGGACCGGGCGTTTTACGCCTACCGCCAGCGGCCGTTCTCCGAAAAATGGCCCTGGTCCCACATCGACATGCACGTGAAGGAGGAATACCTTCAGAGCGAATACAAAAAAGCAACTGAGGCGCGCTGCACGCGGGATTGCCGCAAGGGCTGCAACGGCTGCTTTAATGGAGAGAGCTATGCGAATTATTGCCGTATTTCATAAAACCGATGGCGCGCGGTATATCTCGCACCTGGATCTGCAGCGGGCCATGCAGCGGGCGCTGCGCCGCGCCCATCTTCCCGTGCGCTATACCGGCGGCTTCAACCCCCATCAGGTGCTTTCCTTCGCCACGGCGTTGAGCCTTGGCATGACCAGCTGCGCCGAAGTCATGGACGTGGCCATGGCGGAACCCATCGAAGAAAGTGAATTCTGCGCCCGCATGAAGGATCAGCTGCCGCCCAGCCTTGCGCTGGTGGAAGCCCACAGCGTCGAGGACAAGTATCCTTCCCTGACGAGCGTGCTCGCCGCGGCAGATTACCGGGTGTTTCTCAAGCTGAACGCGCCCTTTTCCAAAGACGCGCTGACGGAACGGTTCGACCGGCTTTTTTCGGAACCGCTCCTCGCCGTCAAAAAGACAAAGGCCGGCCCGAAGGAGATCGACCTTCGTCCCATGGTGCTGGCTTTGCAGGTGGAAAGCGCAAAAGTCTCCGGCGAAACGGCTGACGTGACGCTGTTTCTGCGCTGCGAATGCACCTCTGCCGGGGCGCTCAACCCCGATCTGCTCCTTGGCCGCCTGCTCGAGGGGCTGAACGCCTCGGGCGATTACGACGTGGAGCGCATCGCGCTCTGGGCGGATCAGGCGGGTACGGTCCCGCTTTGGGGCGCGAAGAAGGGAGC
>JAEYFO010000288.1 GCA_023402915.1 Bacillota bacterium
GGGAAGGGGGCGCGCTGCCCGGCGGCATGGACGAAGTGGGCCGCGGGCCGCTGGCCGGGCCGGTGGTGGCGGTGTGCGCCGTGCTTCCGCCCGAACCGCTCATCGAAGGGGTCAACGATTCCAAAAAGCTTTCCGAAAAAAAGAGGGAAGCGCTCTTCGCCGTTTTGAGCGGGCGGGCGCGCTACGGCGTGGGCGTGGTCGGCTGGGAGACCATCGACAGGATCAATATCCTTGAAGCGACGCGGCAGGCATTTTGCATGGCCTATGAGGCCATGGGGGAAAAGGCTCCGCCCACCGTGCTGGTGGACGCGATGAAGCCGCTGCCCATCGCCGCAAAGCAGATCTCCCTTATCCATGGCGACGCGAAGAGCTATCTTATCGGCGCGGCGTCCATTTTGGCCAAAGTCACCCGCGACCGGATGATGGAACAGTACGATCGGGAGTATCCCGAATACGGTTTTGCCAAAAATAAGGGATATGGGACGGCGGAGCACATCGCGGCGCTCGAGCGCTTCGGCCCCTGCCCCATCCACCGGCGCAGCTTTATTCAAAAGTGGCTGTGAGCGCCGGGAAAGAGCAGCGCATTTTTTTCAAAAAGAAAAAAGCGGACTGCGGCAAAAACGGAAAACGCGCGAAAAAAGACGGAGCCGTCCTGAAACAGAAAAGGCGGCAGGGAGCGGCAGGACGATGGACAAAAAGCGCAAGGGCGACTACGGCGAAGCGATGGCTGCGCTGCATCTTCGGGCGCAGGTCTATGCGATCCTGGCGCGGCGCTACCGGACGCAGCGGGGCGAGATCGACCTCATCGCCAAAGAGGGCGAGATCGTCGTGTTTGCGGAGGTCAAGGCGCGAAGCGACGCGCGGCTTTCCCGACCCTGCGAGGCGGTGGACGGCAAAAAACAGCAGCGGCTCCGGCTGGCGGCGGAGCAATGGCTGGCGGAAACGGGCTGGACGGGCTTTTGCCGCTTCGACGTGATCGAGGTGCTTTTGTCCGAAACGGAGAATGAACTGCCGCAGGTCAACCAGATCGTCAACGCATTCTGAATCGGAAAAAGAAAGAAAAGACCCTCAGCAGACGAGGAGACATGCCCCTCTGCCCCTTTCCCTAAGGCAAACGGCACGTCTCCGGCCGCCGGACTTTTTGAAATTTTGTGTTTTCTTTTCCGATTTTCCCGCTGAAAAATTTGGAATCGCAACGAGGGCGTATGCCGCTTTTTCAGGACGACATACTGCCTTATCGAGATTTCGGATGTTCCGCACCCGCAGGGTGTATGCACCCTTGTCAACTGAGGGTACTAACGGCGTTTCAAATATTTGTCCAAAAAGTTTCCAAAACAGTTCCCAAAACAGGTGGAAGCGAGGCATGACAGCAATCATGAACCACAAACGACACAGCTTCCGGCGATGGGCAGCCCTGCTGCTGATCGTCTTTTTGGCGGCGCTCCCGGCAGCGGCGCTGGCAGCGGACGGAAATCTGCTTTCCGGCGGCGATTTTTCCGGCGGGCAGCTGGACGCGCATTGGCGGTTTTCGTCGGACGCTTCTGAAGATGCGGCGCAGGCGCAGATCCGGCAGGTGGACGGCGAAAGCTACGGGCTGATCCGCTCGTCGGAAACGACGGAAAGCCGCCTGACGCAGGCTGTTTCCGTTCCGGCGGGGGTCTATTGCCTGCGGGCGGACGTTTGGGCGAGCACGCTGACCGGCACGGGCGGCGCGACGCTTTCCGCGCTGGGCTATGCCGGCGAGAGCGAAACGGTTTTCGGCGACGAGACCTGGCACGAGCTTCGGCTGTATGTTGACGTTTCGGAAGAGAGCACGCTCGTGGTGTCCCTCAATCTGGGCAGCGAAGAAGCCCCGGCCGGCGGCTTTGCCTATTTTGACAACGTTCAGCTCATGGTGGTGGATCAGGTTCCGGCGGGCGCTATTTTGGCCGTTGCGGACGGTTCGAACAGCGAAATACTGTCCATGTTTGAGGCGGAAGAAACGCAGGAAAACACAGCGTCCGTGGAAGAGGTCAATCCGCTTTCACCGCTCAACGCGCTGCTTCTGCTGCTGGCGGCAGCCGCTTCCGCCGTGCTCATCGTGTGCCTGTACCGTTCCTGCGGCGCGCTGGCGCAAAGTCAGGGCAGGCGCGTCATGCTGTGGTCGCTGGCCATGGCGCTGGTGATCCGGGTGCTGATCGCGCTGGTGAGCACGGGCCATCCCACGGACATGGGGTGCTTCCGCGGCTGGGCGGAGGCGCTGGCGCAAAACGGCATGGCCAATTTCTATACGTCCGGCATGTTTGCCGACTATCCGCCGGGATACCTCTATATCCTCTGGGCGGTGGGGAAGCTGGCGCAGCTGTTCGGGCTGCCGCTTTCGTCGGCGGTGGGCGGCATGGTGCTCCGCCTGCCCGCCATAGCGGCGGATCTCGGCTGCGCGTGGCTGCTTTGGAACGTGCTCAAAAAGCGTTCCGGCGAGCGGGTCGCGGCGGCGGCCTTCCTGATCTGCGCACTCAATCCGGCGGCCATCCTCAACAGCGCGGCCTGGGGGCAGGTGGACTCCGTTTTGACCCTGCTGCTTTTGGGGACGTTCGTCCTTCTTGAAGAAGAAAAGCCCATCTGGGCGGCGGCGGTCTACGGCCTTGCGGTGCTGGTCAAGCCGCAGGCGCTCATCGCCGGGCCGGTGTTTGCGCTGTGGTATCTGTTCCGCTTTGCCAAAAAAGGCGAGCGGCTCCGGGCGTTCAACACGCTCATGCTCGGCTTCTATGCGGCCGTGGCCGTGATCTTTGTGGGCGCGCTGCCCTTTGAAGGCACGCAGGGCACGTTCTGGCTCATCCGGCGGTATCTGGAGACCGCAGCTTCCTATCCCTACGCCAGCGTCAACGCCCTGAACCTGCCGACGCTCCTTGGCGGAAACTGGGTCAACGCGAGCGAGAAGTTCCTGTTCCTTTCGTGGAAAACCTGGGGCGTTCTGGGCATCGTGCTGTCGCTGGCGGCAGTGGTCTGGTTTGCGCTTTCCGCCCGGAAAAAGGGCACGCTCAACTATCCGCTGCTGGCGGCGGCGTTCCTTTCGAGCGTGTTCGCTCTGGGGCACAGCATGCACGAACGCTATCTGTTCCCGGCGCTGTTTTTGCTGCTGCTGGCCTGGGGAACGCTCAAGGACAGGCGGCTGCTGTACGCGGCGGCGGCCATGACGGGCGCGCTGGTGCTCAACATCGGCGCGGTGCTGCTGGCGGCATTCCATACGCAATATAACCTCATCGGCGCGATGGATCTGCCCGCGCGGCTGTTCTCGGCGCTGACCGTGGCCGCCGTGGGCTATCTGCTTTACGTGACGGGGGACATTTGCCTGCGCGGCCGGATCGTGGAGGAAACGGCTCCCACAGGGGAGGAAGAAAAAGAACGCGAAGCGCGGCGGGAAGAAAAAACGGCGCTGCGGCGCAAGGAAACGCTCCTTCGCCTCGAACCGCAGGAAAAGCGCGCGCCGGCCTGGACGCTCAAGGAAGGGCTGATCCTGCTGGCGCTGACGCTTGTTTATGCGGCGGTGTCGTTCTTCAATCTGGGCGATACAAACGTGCCGCAGCACTACTGGCGCGCGGGAAAAGAAGCGCGGATCGAAGTGACGTTTGAGCAGCCGGCGTCCATCGCGTCCATCTGGAGTTACGGAGGCATCAGCAAGGGCAGTCTGGTCGTGGAAGAGCCGCTCGGCGGGGAAGAAACGCAGCTGACCGTGCCGGTGGATTATAACGTCATGTTCCGCTGGAACGTGGTGGATACGACCCTCGAGACCGATCGTCTGGTGCTGCGGACGGACGGCGACGTCTGGCTCAACGAGCTGGCCTTCAAGGACAGCGAAGGCAACGTCCTCACACCCAAAACCGTGACGCTTCTTGCGGCGGGCGAAGAGGTCTACGGCGGAAATCAGGCGGCCGATCTGCTCTTTGACGAGCAGGAACTGGCGCCCGAGCGGCCCACGGCGCAAAACGGCATGTACTTTGACGAACTGTACCATGGCCGCACGGCGCTGGAGCATCTGCTCGGCCTCACGCCCTATGAAAACTCCCACCCGCCCCTTGGAAAAGTGTTCATCATGCTGGGCATCGCCCTGTTCGGCATGACGCCCTTCGGCTGGCGATGCATGGGCGCGCTCTTCGGGGTGCTGATGCTGCCCGCGCTCTATCTTCTGGTGCGGCGCATCGTCAAAAAGCCGGAATGGGCGCTGTTCGCGGCAGGGCTGTTTGCCGTGGATTTTATGCACTTTGCACAAACGCGGCTGGCCACGGTGGATGTGTTCGTGGTGTTCTTCATCCTCTGGATGTATTACTTCATGTATGGCTACTACGAAATGAGTTTTTTCCGGGATAAATTCTGGAAAACGCTGATCCCGCTGGGGCTTTCCGGGGTGTTTTTCGGGCTGGGCGCGGCGAGCAAATGGACGGGCATCTACGCCGGCGGCGGCCTTGCGATCCTGTTCTTCACGACGCTGGGCAAGCGCTTTTTGGAATACCGCGAAGCGCGCAGAAGCGGCGACGAAGCGGCCATCGAGCGGACAAAAAAGTTCGTTCCCTATACGATCTGTACGCTGCTGTTCTGCGTCGGTATGTTCCTCATCGTGCCGGCGGGCATCTATCTTTTGAGCTATCTGCCCTACTTCCTGTGCGCGCAGAGCCCCTATGACCTCAAGGGCGTCTGGGACGTTCAGAAGTTCATGTTCAACTATCACAGCCAGCTGACGGCGACCCATCCCTACGAGTCCCGCTGGTACACCTGGCCGCTGGACATCCGCCCCATCTGGTATTATCAGGGCAAGCGCCTGCCGGAAGGACAGATCGCCAGCATCGTCGCCATGGGCAATCCGCTGGTGTGGCTGGGCGGATTGGCCGGGCTGATCGCGCTGCTCCTCCAGCGCGTGCGGCAAAAGCTTTCGGACAATCCCGCCGGAACGTTCCTGCTGGTGGGCTTTGCGGCGCAGTTCGTGCCGTGGATGCTCATCTCCCGCTCCACGTTTATCTATCATTATTTCCCCAGCGTGCCGTTCCTCATTGCGGCGGCGGCCATGATGCTCATGGAGCTGGAGCGGAAAAAGCCCCGGCTGCGCTGGCTCAAGTGGGCGCTGTTGGCGGCGGCAGCGGTGCTGTTCGGGATGTTCTATCCGGTGCTTTCCGGCATGACTATCCCCATCGAATACGGGCGGCTGCTCCGGTGGCTCCCGTCGTGGACGTTCTTTGTCGGCTGAACAAACAGGGCTCAAAGAGGCGGTAAAAAATGAACTGGAAAAACGAACTGGTCAAATTTGTCAAATTCAATGCGGTGGGGCTGCCCAACACGCTCATCGATTTTGTGGTGTATTC
>JAEYFO010000291.1 GCA_023402915.1 Bacillota bacterium
AACCAGCAGAGAGACCGCGCCCAGCCAGGCCAGCGGGCTGGAAAGACATACGCCCGTATAGCCGAGCAGGGCGGCAAGCGCCGAGGTGCCCAGCAGGCGCATGGCCAGTTCGATCAGGCAGGCGAAAAAGGGCGTGCGGCTGTCGTTCATGCTCTGCACGGCGGAGCGGATGATCTGAAGCACGCCAAGCAGCAGATAAAACGGCGCGACGGCGATCAGGTATCCGGCGGCATAGTCCAGCACGGCAGGGGTGGGCTGCTCGACGAACAGCAGCACGATCTCCCGGCGGAGCAGAAGCATGACTGCGGCCATAAAGACGTTGGCGCATTCCGTCTGAAAGAGCGACGCCGCCACGCCGCTGCGGATGCGGTCGTATTTGCCTGCGCCGTAATTTTGCGCCACATAGTTGGCGATGGCGATGCCAAACGCGCCGTTGATGAGCACGGAAAACTGGTCGGCCTTCGTTGCGGCGGTATAGCCCGCGATGGCGGACGGGCCGAGGGCGTTGACGGCGGCCTGCATGGCCAGCTGGCCGATGCACATCACGGACATTTGAAACCCCATCGGGAAGGCGATGCAAAGGTGCGCGGCGGCTTCCGGCTTCCAAAGGGAGCGGGGCAGGCGGCTTGGCCGCAGCTGCGCGTAGCGCTTCACGCCGACGAGCGTGCAGAGCGCGGCGGAGATCAGCTGACTGAGCACCGTGGCCCAGGCGGCGCCGGCCACACCCATGTTCAGCGGCCCGATGAAAAGAATGTCCAGCGCGATGTTTCCAAGAGAGGAAAGCACCAGAAAGATCAGCGGCGTGCGGCTGTCGCCCAGCGCGCGCAGCAGGTTGGAAATGGTGTTGTAGAAAAATGTCGCGCCCGTTCCGGCCAGGATCACCCAAAGATAGGCAAATGCGTCCGCAAAAATGCCTTCGGGCGTGTGCATCCAAAAGAGCACGGGACGGGCCAGCAGGCAGCCCGCCGCTGTCAAAAGGACGGTGAAGCCCAGCGTCAGGCCCCAGGAGGTCATGACGCTTCGCCGCATTCCGGCTTCGTCTTTTGCGCCGCAGCGCTGACCGAGGCAGATGCCAAGGCCGCCGGACAGCCCCTGAATAAAACATAGCACCAGATAGACAATGATGCTCGAAGAGCCCACCGCCGCCAGCGCGTTTTCGCCCAGCATCCGGCCAACGATGACGGAATCGGCCAGCGTATAGAACAACTGGAACAGATTTCCGCCGATGACCGGCAGGGAAAAGCGAAACAGCACCCGGGAGGGCCTGCCAACCGTCAGGTCTTTTTTCATGAAAGAAACGTTCCTTTCTTTGGACATATCTTGACAAATGGATCGCGGCTGCATACCCTTGAAAAGAGAGAGCGACGCAAAAAAGCGCCGTATGCTTTGCGCCGGGTTCGCGGCGAACTTTTTCAAAAAACGCTGCTTCCGGCAGAAAACTACGCCGAAACGGAGGGGAGCCCCATCGCCAGAATCATTCAGGTGGACGCGCAGGAGCGCGAGCTGTCGCCCCACGGCACGCTGCTCGACCCGCTGGAGATCAACCACGACGACCTGAGCGCCTTTCAAAACGGCTTTGTCCGCTGCCATTGGCACGAAGAGCTGGAATTTTCCGTCGTCCGGCGGGGACGGGTGCGCTATGTACTCGCAAACGGCGCGTTCGAGCTGCAAAGCGGGCAGGGCGTTCTGCTCAACGCCAACGCGCCCCATTCCTTTGTTCCGGCGGACTCCGGGGTGGCGGAGCTGCTTACGCTCATCGTTCATCCGGCGTTTCTGTACGGAATGGCCGGAAGCGCCATCGAAAGTACGATTTTCCGGCCGTTTTTGTCGGATTGCAGCCTTTCTGCCGTACCACTGGAAGCGCAGGAAGTGCAGGCGCTCCTTACCATCGATGCGCTGGCGCAAAAATGCGCCTTTGCGTGGGAACTCAAGACGAAGGAGCTGCTGTGCGGCGTTTTTTACGGGATCCTTTGCCGCAGCCGTCCGGCCCTTTCGCCCCAGAGCGCGCGCTCGGAGGAGGCGCTGGAACGGCTGGATCGGATGCTCCACCGCCTGCACGAGTATTATGGCGAGCCGCTCGATCTGGCGGCGCTGGCGCGGGCAGCCTGCCTTTCGCGGGAGAGCTGCTGCCGGTTTTTCCGGCGGATGACCGGCCAGACCCTTTCGCAGTATCTGGAGCAATACCGCATCAGCCGGGCGGCGGCGCTGTTGCAGCGCGAAGAACAGTCCATCACCGCCGTGGCGCTGCAATGCGGCTTTGGAAACGCCGGACGTTTTGCCAAGGCCTTTGCCCGCCATTTGCACTGTACGCCCCGGCAGTACCGGAGCCTTTGCCGGAAATAGTGTAAGCCCGGCGGGGAAAGGGGAAAAGCCGGATGTTGGGAAAAAAGAGACGGATATTGACGGAAATTTTGAAGGACAAGGGAACCCAGCGCGAAGGGCAGGGAGAAAAGCCATGCCGCCATTTTGACCGGGCGGTTGACAGCGGGAGGGATTTCTGTTATAAAAAACGAAACAGACGGCGCAGGCCGTTTGTGAAATGCGTCAGAAAAGGGTGGGAAGATGCGGCGATAATCTGAGAAACCATGCACAAAAACAGGCGGCCCGCGGCAGCGGGTCTGGTTTCGTGTACGTTTCACAGATCGCGCATCGGCTGGAATTCGTTCCTTCGTCCGCCGGTTTCTTCGTTGCGTCCCGATTCAGGCGCTTTTGAGAAAAGATCATTGCTGCGAGTCTGCTTTTTGCGTGCGCGAAGAGCAGGCTCGTTTTTCTATGCCGGGGCGGAAACGGAGAAAAAGTATGCTGCAAATCAGAAACCTGACCATCGCGCACCGGAAAGACTTGAGACAGATGATCGAGGGGTTTTCCATGACCCTTCAGGACGGCGATAAGACCGCCCTCATCGGCGAGGAGGGCAACGGAAAATCCACGCTGCTCCAATGGATCTATGACCCGGCGCTCATTGCGCCCTATGCAAAGGCGGAAGGGGAGCGGGTTTTCAAAAACGAGCGGCTGGGCTATTTGCCGCAGGAGCTGGCGCAGGCAGACAGGGAAAAGACCGTCCGGGAATATTTTGAGCAATCGGACGGATTTTTTCGAAAAACACCGCGGGAACAGAGCAAACTGGCGGAAACCTTTGGCGTCCAAATGGAGTTTTTCCGGCGGGAGCAGACCATGGGGAGCCTTTCCGGCGGGGAGCGGGTCAAGGC
>JAEYFO010000319.1 GCA_023402915.1 Bacillota bacterium
GGTTTACAAGGCGCCAAACGTCAGACCTCAAACCCGCCGTTTTCCCTTTTGAACTTTTTCACAGGGTGAACCGCACAGGCCAACCGGCCGGTTCCCCCGCGCGACCGCTTGAGAAATACGCCGTATAGGAAAAGGAGTGCTGCTGGTGGATAAACTACTGCAAGTGAAAGACCTGAGGGTCCACTTTAAGAACGGAGACCAGGAGAACCCCGCGGTGGACGGCGTCTCGTTTGACGTGTACCGCGGTGAGACCCTGTGCATTGTCGGCGAATCCGGAAGCGGAAAAAGCGTCACTTCTCTTTCGATCATGAAACTGGTGGCCACCCCTCCGGGCGTTTATGCCGGCGGTCAAATTCTTTTTGAGGACGAAGATATTCTCAAAAAGAACAAAAAAGAAATGAGCAAACTGCGCGGCAAGGAGATCTCCATGATCTTTCAGGAGCCCATGACCGCTTTGAACCCCGTCCACAAGATCGGCGCACAGATTTCCGAAGCGCTCTGCATCCACGAAACGCTCGACAAGCAGGCCGCCTGGAAAAAGTCCGTCGAAATGCTGGCCATGGTGGGTGTTCCCGACCCGGAGCGCTGCGCCAGGTCCTATCCGCACCAGCTTTCCGGCGGGATGCGCCAGCGCGTCATGATCGCCATGGCGCTCTCCTGCAACCCCAAGCTGCTCATCGCGGACGAACCGACCACCGCCCTTGACGTGACCATTCAGGCGCAGATCCTTGACCTCATCAAAAAGAGCAAGGAAGAGCGCGGCATGACCGTCATTTTCATCACCCATGATCTGGGCGTGGTGGCGGATATTGCCCAGCGCGTCATCGTCATGTACGGCGGACGCATCGTGGAAGAAGCCCCCTGCAAGGACCTTTACGCCAACCCCCTGCATCCCTATACGCGCGGCCTTCTCAAGTGCATCCCGCGCGTCGATCAGGCGCAGGGCGAGCTGGACGTCATCAAGGGACAGGTTCCCAGCCTTGCCAATTATCCCAAGGGCTGCCGCTTCCATCCCCGCTGCCCCGAATGTATGGACATCTGCAAAGAGGAGGCGCCCGCGCTCGTCACTGTCGGTGAGGGCCGCCGGGTCGCCTGCCATCGCATCTGCGCCCAGTGCGCGCCGACGGAGGAACAGGAATGACAAACAACAAGAGCGATCTGTACAGCGGCACGCCCCTGCTGCGGGTGGAGCACCTCAAGACCTATTTCCCCGTCTATGGCGGCGCGCTCTCCCGCCTTCAGGGCTATGTCCACGCGGTGGACGACGTTTCTCTGGACGTTTATAAGGGCGAAACGCTCGGCCTTGTGGGCGAATCCGGCTGCGGCAAGTCCACGCTGGCCCGCACGATCATGCGCATCGAACCGGCCGCGTCCGGCTCCGTTCTGTTCGACGGCAAGGACGTGCTCTCCCTTTCGAAAAAAGAACTGCGCCCGCTTCGCAGCGAGCTTCAGATGATTTTCCAAGACCCCTACTCTTCCCTTGATCCCCGCATGAAGATCGGCCAGATCATCGAAGAGCCCCTCATCGTTCACGGCATGACCGACGCCGCCGAACGCCGTCAGGAAGTCTGCCGCGCCCTCGACGTGGTCGGCCTTGACCGCAGCTACGCCGAGCGCTATCCCCACGAATTTTCCGGCGGCCAGCGTCAGCGCATCTCCATCGCCCGCAGCCTGGTGCTCAAGCCCAAGCTGATCCTGTGCGACGAGCCCGTTTCCGCACTGGACGTGTCCATTCAGTCTCAGATTTTGAATCTGCTGCGCAGTTTGCAGGAGAAATTCGATCTGACGTTCATCTTCATTTCCCACGCCCTCAACGTCATCCGGCACGTATCCGACCGGGTGTGCGTGATGTATCTGGGCCGCGTGGTGGAGACCGCGCCCTCGGAGCGCATTTTCGAAAATCCGCTCCATCCCTATACCAAGGCGCTGCTGTCCGCCATCCCGATCCCCGATCCCACGCTCAAGCGCGACAGGATCCTGCTCAAGGGCGATATTCCCAGCCCCAAGGATCCGCCTGCCGGCTGCCGGTTCCACACCCGCTGCCCCTACGCGACGAAGCGCTGCGCCGAAGAAGAGCCCCAGCTGCGCGAAACGGAATCCGGCCATTTTGCGGCCTGCCACCTGTGCGGCTGCTGAGCCGCCGGGCTTCTGCGCTTTCGCCCTTTCCCGCGGCCGCTTCCCTGCGGCAGAGGCTTTTGAGAGTTTTCAAACAGCTTTTGCCCGCCGTGCCGCACAAAATAAAGTAACTTTGAGGAGAATATGATGGAAAAGATCGCTCTGAAAGATTTTCTTCAGTTCCAGTATCTGTCCTCTCTGACCGCCTCGCCGGACAAGAGCAAATGCGCCTTTGTGGTCACCCAGTGCGACGAAGCCAACAACGGCTATCAGTCCCACATCTATCTGCTTGACCGCAAGACCCGCAAGACCACCCGCATGACCGCTCTCGGCGGCGAAAAGAAGGTCTGCTGGCTGGATAACAGCACGCTGCTCTTCCCCGCCATGCGCGACGAACAGCTCAAAAAGCGCGTCGCCATGGGCGAACCGTGGACGTGCTATTACGCCCTGTCCCTCGATGGCGGCGAAGCCGAGGAATACATGCGCATTCCCGCCGCGGTGACGCGCCTGCTGCCCATCGACGCAGACCGCTTCGCCATCGTGGCCGATTATAACATCGATTTCCCCGATCCCCATTCCCTGCCCCAGCCGGAGCGGGACGAGTATCTGGCCCGCAAGAAGGCCATGAGCGAAAGCTATTCCGCTGCGGACGAGCTGCCCTTCCGGCACAACGCCATCGGCTTCCACAACGGCAT
>JAEYFO010000017.1 GCA_023402915.1 Bacillota bacterium
GCGCAAAGCCGCTGTGATACAGGAACTGAACCTCCATGGCGTCCTCCTTTGGGGTCGTGCGGGGAGAATTTTCTTCATTATAATCAACAAAACGGAGGGATGCAAGCAGCGCCTTGCACGATCCGCAAAGGAGTTTTTTCTCATGGCAAAAGAAACGAAAACCAACGCAATGCGCATGCTCGACCGGGCAAAAATCCCCTATCGGGCGCTGACGTATCACATCGACGACGAAGAATTCTGCGGCGAAGCAGTGGCAAAGCTGGTGGGTATCGAGCCGGAGCGGGCGTTCAAGACGCTGGTGGCCCGGGGCGATAAGAAGGGTATCGTCGTGCTGGTCGTGCCGGTGAACAGGGAGATCGACCTCAAGGCGGCGGCCATCGCGGCGGGCGACAAGCGCGTCGAGCTGACCCATACCAAGGAGCTGCTGGGGCTGACGGGCTATATCCGCGGCGGCGTTTCGCCCATCGGCATGAAAAAGACCTATCCGACCATTTTTGATTCGTCCTTTCTCTCTTTTGACGAAGCGGCGGTCAGCGCCGGGTGCAAGGGCTGCCAGCTTCTGCTCAGCCCCAAGGCGCTGGTGGAGTTTCTGGGCGCGCAGACGGCGGACATCTGCCGGGAGTGAGCGCTTTGGCGGAAAGCCGGGAACGGGCCGAACTGGTTTTGGAAAAGGGCGAAAAAGAACGGTGAAGAAAGCGGGAAGGGCGGCGCTTTGCTGCGGTTTTCGAATTTTTTCGAAAGGCGGTTTTTGTAACATGGCCTGAGGGATTTGAAAAAGTTTGAAAAGCGGAATACGCGCTCTAAAAAACTGGAAAAAACCTGACAAAAGAGAACCCTCAGAAGGGCTTTCCCAAAAAATTTCCCCCAAAGAACTTTCTCAAATGGGGAACTGGCTGGAACGATTCCGCAAAACGGACTTCCCAAAAACAAAAAACGGCTTCGAAGGAGCGCGGGAAACGCCCTCGGAGCCGGTTTTTCGATTTTGGCTGGTTCCCACGGTTGACAAAGGCACATACCCCTCTACCCCTTTGGGGCACACAGCACCCCCTCCGACCGCCGGATTTTTTGGATGCCTGCGTTCTCGCCGCTCAAAACAAGGGGCGGTTTTTATTGAAAGGCGTGCGCTCAGGCAGGACGCTCCGGGCCAAGCACCGCGTCCACCGCTTCGGACAGCACCTTGCCGATGCTGTCGGCGATGACCAGATAAGCGGAGGAATCGTACTGCGTTTCGCTCTTGTTGATGATGACCAGGCGGCTGCCGTTGAAATAGTTTACCAGCCCGGCGGCGGGATAGACCGTCAAAGACGTGCCGCCGACGATGAGCATGTCCGCCCCGGAGATGCGGCTGATGGCGCCGCGCAGCGTCAGCTGATCCAGACCCTCGCCGTAGAGTACCACGTCCGGCTTGATGAGGCCGCCGCAGCGGTCGCAATGGGGCACGCCGGGCGCGTCCATCACATAGGACAGCGGGAAGTATTTTCCGCATTCGAGACAGTGGTTGTGATAGACCGAGCCGTGCAGCTCAAAGACCTTCTTGCTGCCCGCGCGCTGGTGCAGCTCGTCGATGTTCTGCGTGACGATGCCGCTGAGCCGTCCGTCCGCTTCCAGCCGCGCCAGGGCGCGATGGGCGGCGTTGGGCTGCGCGTCCGGATAGATCAGGTATTTTTTGTAGTAATCATAAAACACGTCCGGGTGCTGGTGGAAAAAGGGCAGGCTCAAAAGCTCCTCCGGCCGCAGGCCGAATTCCTGAATGGTCTTGAAAATGCCCGCTTCGCTGCGAAAGTCCGGGATGCCGCTTTCCGTGGACACCCCGGCCCCGCCAAGAAAGACGATGTGATCGCTTTTTTTGAGCAGAGCGACAAGCTGCTTGATTTTTTCGTTCATGATGCTTATTCCTCCAAAGGTTCCTCCGGTTCCGTTTTCGCCGCCTTCTGCTTCGGGGCGGGTTTTTCTGCCTTTTCGGCTTTTTCGTTCTTTTTCTGTCTGGACGCGGCCTTTTCGGCGGGCGTGAGCGCGTCGAGAATGCGGCTGCAAAGGATCTGGTTGACGGCTGATTCCACGCTCGTGAGCGTGATGAACAGCAGCGCCTCCGTCCGGGGATCGCAGGCATCGCCCAGCTGCTTGCGGATGCGTTCGAGCCGCCCCTCCTGCACTTGAAGGAAGGTCTCGCGGTAATCCTCCGTCAGGGCGGTCAGCTCTTCATAGACGTCCGGCAGCCACTTTTCCTCCGGGCTGAGGGAGAACGCCTGCTGAATTTGCGAAAAAGAGAGCGTCTGCTTGAGCAGCGTGATATACACCAGCGTAATGAGGTGCTCCTGACTGTAGCGTTTCTTGACCGGCCGGGGAAGCAGCCCCGCCTTGGTGTAGTTGTTGACCATGGGCTTGGTAAAGACGGGCTTTCCATCGTCATAGATGGCTTTTCCAAAGTGCTCTTCAAGGAAGGAGAGCATCTGCTCCATGTACAGCTCGATGTTTGGCAGCTCGTCGCTGTGGACAAGGGGCAGCTGGGAAGCCTTCGACGCTTCCCGAAGGATCAGCCGGGAGATCGTTTCCTTCTCGGCGAGAGAATCGAGATTGGCCTTGCGGGCGATTTCGTTGGAATCCATTTTGTAAAAACTCCTTCAAAATGAGCGGCTGCCCATTGCGGCAGCAGAAGATATGTGGTATGATTAAATATATTATATAGTATTGAAAACTATGTTTCAAGATTTTCAAAATTAAAATTTCATGAAAAGCGACGGCCGGCGGCGCAAATTCCTGCGCTGCTGCGCCGTTTCAAAGGAGAAGGAACCATGGAACGCAAAATTGCTGTTGTGACCGATTCTGCCTGCGATTTGCAGGACGAGTTGCTCGAACGTTATCACATCCGCTATCTTCCGCTGCGGGTGCTCTGGAAGGGAAGGGACTACCGCGACCGGGCGGAGCTCAAGGGCGAAGAGATCTACGCCATGATGGAAGAAGAGATCCCAAAGACCTCTCTGCCCCGGGCGGAGGATTTCACGGCGCTCATGGACGAACTGGCGGACGAAGGCTATACGGACGTGCTGTATCTTTCGATCTCTTCCGCGCTTTCGGGCAGCTTCAACGCCGTGCGCCTTTGGGCGGAGGAGTATGACCGGCTCAACATCGAGCTGGTGGACACCCGCTCGCTCTCCATGGGCGAGGGCGGCCCCGTGCTCGAAGCGGCGCGGGTGATCGACCGGGGCGGCTCCATGGAAGAAGCCGTGGATCGGGCGCTGGCCGTGCGGGAAAGCATGGGCGCGTATTATGTGGTCCACACGCTGGAATACCTCAAAAAGGGCGGGCGCATCGGCCGGGTGGAAGGCACGATCGGCACGCTTTTGAACATCAAGCCGGTCGTGACGGTGGACGAAGCGGGCGAATTCAAGACCGCCGCCAAAAATAAGGGCTTCCGCAAGGCGGTCAACAGTATGCTCACCAAAATTCGCGACAAATTCGAAGGCAAGACCATCCACGCCACCATCATCCACGGCGACGCGCCCGAAGCGGCCAAAGCGCTTTTGGAGGAAGTCAAGTCCTTCGCCAACGTTCAGGAGAGCTTCATCACCCAGCTTTGCCCGACGATGGCCATTCACACCGGCCCCGGCCTGCTGGGCATCATCGCCTACGAGCTGTAGCGCGGGCGAAAAGCGCTTGCAGGAAGGGCGGCAAAAGGGCGGCGGCTTCGTTTTTTTGCGCGACTGCTTTTTTGTCGAGAACTTCTGGAACCTTCTAAAAATTCAAACGGCGAACAAGAAAACGGACGGCGGAACGCAGGAAAGAAAGCGCTCCGAACCGCCCGTTTTTTCTTTTGAGAAAAGGGAAAAGAGGAAAGGCGTGAAAACAGACGGTTTTCAAAAAGGCACAAAAAAGTCCGTTGAAAAGTCCGGCAGCCGAACCGGCGCGCCCATCCGTCAGATGATAAAGCCGCCGTTGACGCCCAGCACCTGCCCCGTGATAAAGGAGGCGCGCTCCGAGCAGAGGAACAGCAGCGCTTCGGCCACTTCGTCCGCCGAGCCCAGCGTGCCGAGGGGCGTTTCTTCTGCCAATTCGGCCAGCGTGTCCGCGCCGAGCATCCGGTTCATCTCCGTGTCGATCACGCCGGGCGCAACGCAGTTGACCCGCACGCCCGACGGCCCCACTTCCTTGGCGAGGGCTTTCGTCATGCCGATGAGCGCCGCTTTCGCCGCGGAATAATGCACTTCGCAGGAAGCGCCCGCCTGCCCCCACATGGAGGAGACCAGCACGATGGCGCCGCTTTGCCGGTCGATCATGGAAGGAAGCACCGCCTGCGCGCAGTGGAACGCCCCCTTGACGTGCAGGTCAAACATGCCGTCCCAGTCCTCTTCCGTCAGGTCGGTGAAGAGCTTTTGCTGCGCGACGCCCGCGCTGTGGACGAGTGCGTCCACCGGCCCGAGGCACACCCGCACCGCCTGACAGAGGGCCGCGCTCTCTTCCCGGCTTTTCAGATCGCCCCCAAAGGCCAGCGCATGGTGTCCTTCGGCGCAAAGGTCGCGGGCCAGCGATTCCGCCCGGTCGCGCTGGCGGTGGTAATGGATGGCGGTTTTCCATCCGGCGCGGGCAAAAAGCCGGGCAGCCGCCGCGCCGATGCCGCCCGAACCGCCCGTAATGAGGACCGTTTTTGCCATGGCGAACGCCTTAGGGACGGGGCATGCACAGCAGCTCGTGGATGCGGGTCTTGAGCAGCTGCGCCGTATAGGCGGGGGTGAGCACCATGGCCGTGTCCGCGCCGCGGTCCGTTCCGGCAATGGCGACCACTTCGCGCCCAAAGGGGAGCTTGCCCGCGTCCAGCGCCATGGCCGAAACCTCCACGCACACCTTCACGCCCTGCGAGAACATCCGAAGGGTCTGCGCCATGAGCGTGGCTGGGCCGTTGACCCCTGCGCCAAACGTGCGCTCCGCGCCGCTGAGGGAGTGCGCCGCCGTGACGGTGGAAAGCCCCGCCGCCTCGATGGCCGCAAAGGTTTCGGGGGAAACTTCGTTTTCGCCCGCCCTGGCAAAGCCGAAGCAGTGCGTCACGGCCACGATGGGCTGGGAAAAGCCGCGTTCTTTGGCCAGCTGCGCGAGCTTCAGGGCGTTGTCGCCGCCGGTGGTGGCCACGACGATGGGCGCGTTCAGCTCCTGCGCCTTCTCCAGAGCCAGCTCCAGCGTGGGCAGGGTGTTTTCTTTGGAAAATTCAGAATACATGCGCATGAAAAATTCCTCCTTTTGGAAATCGCATAAAAATCGCTTTGCTCTCAGTATAGCAAAGCGGCGGCCAAAAACAAGCAGGCCCCGCAAAGCGGCGGCCGAAACATTTTGAAAACCGGCTGCTTTTTTGCGGAGCCCACGAGGAGAAGGAAAGACGCTTATAGTGTTGCCGCAGCGGGCGAAAGCATACGCCTTTTTTTTGAAAAATTTTTGGAGGGCAAAATTTTTTCGCCAAAACGCAAAACGAGCAAGAGCCCCCACTCTTGCACGCTCTGGCCGGAAAACCGGCAAAAAAGGAAAAGGAAAAATGAAGAAGAAGCATGTGAACCAAACGTTTCCGTCAGGTTCTATGGTTAGGATACAGGGAAAGGGGCGAGATGTCAACGGCAATCCTGTGGCGCAAATCGAGCGTTTTTGTAAACAAACTATGAACAAAGAAAACGTATTTTATTTGTGAAAAAAACGTATTGGTTTTCCGCGAAAAACAGCGAAGAAGGCAGGAAATTCGGAGAAAATTGAGAGGATTTCCGTCTGAGAAAAAACGATCAAAAATCTGAAATCTGTGACATAGATACAACACAGTCAAAGAAATTTTTGAAAAAGCGTTTTCCGGTAAAAAACAACGCCCGGCAGGCGAAACAGCAGCCTGCCGGGCGGGAAAAGGCAGGGGAGAGACAGTTTTTTCAGAAAAAGCAAAACGAAGGAACGGAAGATAAAACTTTCAAAATTTCTCCAAAATCTGTCCGAAAACCGCGCTTACGGCAGCGCTTCCCGCAGCCGGTTCAGGAGCGAAGCGTAGGTTTCGCCCTCTTTGGCGCGCAGCGTGATGACGGAATGCTCCGGATCGTTGCCAAAAGGAATCAACCGGACGAACCAGGCGATCTCCGCGTCGCGCGGGGAGGTGCCCTCCGGCAGATGGGCGATGGCGTAGAACGTCGTTTCGCCCCACCATTGGGAAAGGTAGGACTTGCCGTTTTTGTCCCGGCTGCGATAGGAAAGCTCGGCAGCGGGCCGGTAGAGCGCATAGCAGTCGGCCTTTTTCCATTGCGGAAGCTCCTCAAACACCTCGTCCGTATAGAGGCTGCCCGTCAAATCGCGGGCGGTCGCTTTGGCCTGCGCGGCGGGCAGCGCGCCGTCCTTTTCCGGAGGAAGCAGGGCGTTCATGCGCGCGGTGAGGATCGCCGCGGTCTGCTTCTGCCGCACCCGTTCTTCAACGGTTTTGAGGGTGTCCGTTTTGGCAGAAACGCTCCCTTCGCCGCCGCCGGGAAGCACAAAATGCAGATCGGTGCGATCGGTGCGCACGACGGCCTCCAGCCGGTAAGCGCCCAGCTCCGTTTTCCGCGCCTGCGTGCCGTAATAGAGCGCTTCGCTGCCGGTGGGCGATGTGGCCTTTTGAAAGGCGAAGGTCCCAAAGCCGCCATAGCCCTGTTCCGCCGCCATCCGGTTGGCGCGGTCGCTGCCCGCCTTCGTCAGCGGCGAGAACGTCCAGCCCGTCCAGTAGCACAGCTTCTCCGGCGCAATGGGCGCGTTGGCGCAGACGATCTCTTCGGTTGCAAGCACCTTTTTTGTCCGTTTGCCGTGCAGCGCCAGCGCAAGCAGGCGCACCTCTTCTTCGCTGCAGCCGCCGGGATACAGGATCAGGCAAAAGGCCTCTGTTCCGTCCAGCGTGACGCCCCCAAGCCCGGCCTCTGTTTCATAGAGCACGAGGGGATTTTCCTTGGAAATGGCGGGATGCAGCGCCAGACGGTTGATCCAGCTGCCATCCGTCCCCTGCATCCGGTCGGGCAAAAGGTCGTTGCAGCTGATGGACGGGCCGTATTCCCCGGCGTATTCTTTTGCGCTGCCCAGACCGCTGCCCGTCGTAACGACGGCATTGTTGATGACTTTTTTGGCGTAAAGGTACTGGCCGCTGGGCTTTCCGGCGCTGTCGTAAAAGGAGAAGGGCTGCCCGGTGGTGGTGGCGGCGCCTTTGCTGTGATAGGTCAGCCCATAGGCCTCCGGGCCGGAGGCGTTTTCGATCAGGTATCCGCCGTCCGTGGCGATGCGCGTGCCGTTCAGGTCGCCGTCCCAGGCAAAGGCGCTGGCGCTGCTGAAAAGCTCCAGGCTGTTTTCGCCCAGAGAGGCGTAAAATTGGCGCACTTCGTCGACGAGATAGCAGGCCGCCTGCGGCACTTTCGGGGTCAAAACGTAGAGCCTGCCGCCGGACGGCCCGGCAGCCAAAGCGGCGGGGAGGAAAAGCGCGGTCAGCAGGCAAAACAGCAGCAGGAAGGAAAGGCGGCGAAGGCGGGGCGCGGCCATGGTAACGCTCCTTTCTGTAGCGCGAAACGATCCGATTTAACTATAATTTGTTTTTTGTTTAATAAAATTGTAAATGAAATTCAAAATAAAATCAAATAAAATTCACAGAAAGTTGGAATTTTTACAGCTTGTTCAAACATTTAGAAAAAAGCCAAATGGAAAGAAGCGGCGCT
The DNA here is from genome assembly GCA_023402915.1 of Bacillota bacterium. Lineage (GTDB taxonomy): Bacteria > Bacillota > Clostridia > Christensenellales > CALWSW01 > JAEYFO01. The sequence goes on from JAEYFO010000017.1 coordinate 7,683, forward strand.
GTTTGAAAAGCAAAACCCATCACCCGCTCTGCGGCAGGGAAACCGTTCAAATTCCGCGCACGGCGGAACGGGCTTTTCGCGAAAAAACAGTTAGACGGAGCGCGCCGGGCAGGAAAAAGCAGGGAGCATAATTCAGCGCTTTTGAAACAGATTCAAAAGAAAAACAGGCCGCTTTGCGGGCGGCCTGCGTTGGGTGGACCTGCGGGAAGATTCGGCGCGGCGGACTGCTTATTCCGTCAGGCCGAGCCGTTCGTAAATTTCGTCGATGTGGGTGAAGCTCTTTTCCGGCCGGAAGCAGTCGGTCAGCTCCTCTTCGCTCAACAGGGAAGTGATGCGCTCGTCTGCGCGCAGCAGGTCGATGTAATCGCAGCCCTTTTCCCACGCTTCCATGGCGTAGCGCTGCACCAGCCCGTAGGCTTCCGTGCGGTCCATGCCCTTGGCGACCAGCGCCAGCAGCGTCCGCTGAGAATAGACCAGACCGTGGCTCATGGCCATGGAGCGCAGCATGTTTTCCGGATACACATGCAGGTTTTCGATGATGTTTGTCAGGCTGTGGAGCATGTAGTCCAGCAGCGTCGTCGCGTCGGAGAGGATGACGCGCTCGGCGGAGGAGTGGGAGATGTCCCGCTCGTGCCACAGGGCGATGTTTTCAAAGGAAGAAAGGGCGTAGCCGCGCAGCAGGCGGGACAGGCCGCAGAGCTGCTCGCACTTGACGGGGTTGCGCTTGTGGGGCATGGTGGAAGAACCGGTCTGTCCCTTGCGGAAGGGCTCTTCGGCCTCGCGCAGCTCCGTGCGCTGAAGGTGGCGGATCTCCTGCGCGGTCTTTTCCACGCACGCGCCGATGATGGCCAGCGTGGAAAGCAGCTGGGCATGGCGGTCGCGCTGGAGCACCTGCGTGGAGATGGGCGCGGGCGCGAGCCCCATGTGCTCGCAGACGTACTGTTCGACGAAGGGATCGATGTTGCCGTAATTGCCCACTGCGCCGGAGAGCTTTCCGACGGCCACGGCGGCGCGCGCCTGACGGAGCCGTTCAAGGTTTCGCTGTGCGTCGGCGTACCACAGCGCGAATTTCAGGCCGAACACCGTGGGTTCCGCGTGGATGCCGTGGGTGCGGCCCATGCAGGGCGTGGATTTGTAGGCGATGGCCTTTTCCTTCAGGGCGGCGAGCAGCGCGGCCAGATCCTCTTCGAGCATGTCGCAGGCCGTGACCATGTTGCGTGAAAGGGCGGTGTCCACCACGTCCGTGGATGTGAGACCGTAATGGAGGAAGCGGGCGTCGTCGCCCAGACTTTCGCTCACGCAGCGGGTGAAGGCTACCACGTCGTGATGGGTGGTCAGCTCCAGCTCGTCGATCCGCTCCACGGTGAACGCGGCGTTCTGCCGCATCCGGGCGGGCGCGCCGGCAGGCACCTTTCCCAGTTTCTCCCAGGCTTCCGCCGCCAGAAGCTCCACTTCCAGCCAGGTTTCGAATTTGTGCTGCAAGGACCAGAGGTTGGCCATCGGGGCGCGGGTATAGCGTTCGATCATGAAAAACACTCCTTTTCGTCGGGACGGCGGACGGAAAAGCGCTTTTTCGCCCGTCCGGCCAAAAACTCTGCCGCATCAAAACATGAGCGGTTCACGCATTTTACGATTTATTTACGATTTATTATAGGATAATAGAACGAAAGAAGCAATGGGAAACAAACAAAACGTTCGGAAATATCTCGGGATTTTCGTCAAAACAGCAGAAAAATCCCGCCGCAAAGCGTTTTTCACGGCGGGAGGGACGGACGATACGTGCGCTGCGGAGAAGCGCCGAAGGAATCTGCTCTCAGGGACAAAGAAACATAGGCTCTCTGCTGTGTGCTTCGCTATGCGTCTCCAAGGGGGAGGGCAAGTGCGCGGCGCGGAGGCATGGAGAAAAAACCTACTTCAGGTCGAGCGCCTCGTTTTCCGTGATGTCGTATTCCTCTTTGGCGATGATGCGGGTGCGTTCCGGCACAAAGCCCTTGACCCGCGTCGCGGGCAGCACCCAGCTGTACGGCCCGATGTGCGTGCCGGGCAGGGTGGTGGAATTGGCGCCGATACGGCTGTTGTCGCCCAGCACGCAGCCGAAGAAGTCCGTGCCCAGGTCGATGTACGTGCCGTTGATCTTCACGCCCACGTTGGACTGGTTGAATTTGCGGTTGGCCAGGATCGTGCCCGAACCCACGCGGGCGGATCTGCCGATCATGCAGTCGCCGATGAACGTGAAGGACTGCACCTTTGCGCCGTTTTGCACGACGGAATGCTTCACTTCGCAGCCGTGTCCCACGACGCACCGGTTGCCCAGGATCGTATAGGGGCGAACGTAGGCTCCGGCCATCAGCTCGCAGTTCTCGCCGATCCAGGCCGGGCCTTCGATGACGACGCCGGAATGGAGCGCCGTGCCCTTGCCCACAAAGACCGGTCCGCTGAGGAACACGCCTTCGTGCTGCTCGCCAAGGATGGTCTGCGCCTGATCGGCCAGCAGGGCGTTCAAAAAGGGCTTCACCTTTGCCAGCACTTCAAAGGGCTGCGTGCAGCCTTCGAACAATGCAGGCAGGGGGAATTCGTCCATGTGAGAAAAATAATAGGTAAGTTCGGTTTCGCGCATCAGAAAAAGATCTCCTTTCGGGCCGGAAAAAAACGGCAGCGCTGCCGAAGAATTTCCGCCGGAAAAATCAAAAACATACAGCGGCGCGGCAAAGCAGGCTGCTTTTTCGGGAAGCCGCATCCCGTCTATTGTAACCTGTCCTCCGGCGCGCCGTCAATGCGTCGCTTTGGGCAAAAAAACCGGACATTGCGGCGGAGAATCGGCAGGTTTGAAAGAACTGGCATTGTGAAAGCGGCGAAAAGGCCGTAAGATAAAAACAATGCTTTCATGGGAGTTGACGGCAATGGAAATCGTAAAACAGGAATGCTTCCGCCCGGCAGCCAACGGCAACGGCGAAGTGTTTACCAGGATCATCCGCCCGGAGAAAAACGTGGACGTGCGCGCGGTCGTCCAGATCGCGCACGGCATGGCGGAGCACTCCGGCCGCTATGAGCAGTTCGGCTGCGCGCTGGCGGAGCGCGGCTTTGCCGTCTATCTCAACGACCATGCGGGACACGGCCGTTCCGTCGGCCCGGCGGGCTATTTCGGCGCGGAAAACGGCTGGCAGAACATGGTGGAGGATATGCACACCCTGACGGAGTTTATGCGCAAGGACGCGCCCGATCAGCCGGTGTTCCTCCTCGGCCACAGCATGGGCTCCATGCTGGCGCGCAGCTATATGGCGCGCTACGGCCGGGGCCTTTCGGGCGTGGTGCTCATCGGGCCGCCGCCGCCCAACAAAATGGCGCCCATCGCGCAGAACATCTGCCGTCACGAGCTGAAAAAAGGCGGAGAAGAGCCCAATCCCGCCATCATGAATATTCTGGCGCACACGTTCAACAAGCAGATCCCCAAGGCCGAAAGCCCCAACGAATGGATCTGCCGGGACGAATCGGTCGTGCAGGCGTTCGACGGCGACCCGATGTGCGGCTTCCCCTTCACCAATCAGGGCTATTACGATCTGGTGACCGGCCTTCGTGACATCACGGGCCGGGAATGGGCGCGGCGGGTGCCCGAGGAGCTTCCGGTGCTGATCCTTGCCGGAAAAGAGGACGCTGTGGCCGGATACGGGGCCTCTCCCCGGCGGATCGAACGGCAGCTTCGCGAGGGCGGCGCGCAGTTCGTCACGACGAAGGTCTACGAGGGCGCGCGGCACGAGCTGCTCAACGAGCTGAACCGAAAGGAAGTTTACGGCGATATTTTCCGGTGGCTGGACGAGGTGCTGGCGGGAGAAACGCCGTCGGACCGGCGCTGAGGGCAGCAGTTTTCAAAAAGAAAACGGTTCAAAAAGCCGCTCAAGCAAACGGTTTGCGCGGAGGGGAAGCTCTTTAAGGCGGAAAGACGCGAAAAGACAGAAAAAACATCAAACAGCGGAAAGCATAGCGGCGCTTTTCGCTGTTTTTTATGCAAGGGCAGAAGAAAAAAATGCTTCCTTGCATCGAAAGCGTCCCGCCCTTGCGCCCAACGGCCCGGCCGTGCTATCATAAAGAAAACGTGCGCGGCGTATCGCGAAAGGAGAACACCATGATTACCACCCGGATCGCCCCCTGTGAGGGCTGGGAACAGTGCCTGTGGATCAGCAACGGAATTGCGGAGGTGGCGGCCACGCTGGACGCCGGGATCCGCCTGGTCTTTTACGGCTTCCCCGGAAAGGAAAATA